>NZ_JBEPNB010000036.1:0-1032 GCF_040546065.1 Micrococcus sp. UYEF5 | reverse complement strand
GGGCGTGTCAGATGGTCTGTGTAAGCCGTACCGAGAGGAACGGTAAGAATCATGACCATGATCGACGAGAAGAACCCAGGCGAGCCCTCGGGCCAGGACCTGGTCGAGCAGCTGAAAGCCTCAGGGCAGCTTGATGCCCTGTTCGCGCAGATCGACGCGGGCGGCGTCGAGCTCACCGGTGACGGCGGGTTCGTGCCCGCGCTGGTCAAGGCCGCGCTCGAGCGGGGCCTGCAGGCCGAGCTGACCAGCCATCTGGGCTACGAGAAGGGCTCGAGCGAGGCGCCGAAGCACGCCAACTCCCGCAACGGGACCACCCCGAAGACCGTGGAGTCCGAGGTCGGGCCGATCGAGCTGGACGTCCCGCGAGACCGGGGCGGGTCGTTCACCCCGCGCCTGGTGCCCAAGGGCCAGCGGCGCCTCGGGGGCCTGGATGACATGATCATCAGCCTCTATGCCGGCGGAATGACGATCCGGGACATCCAGCACCACCTGGCCTCCACGATCGGCACGGACCTGTCGCACGAGACGATCTCCAACATCACCGACGCCGTGAGCGAAGAGGTCCTGGCGTGGCAGTCGCGGCCGCTGGAGGAGTTCTATCCGGTGATCTATCTCGACGCAATCCGGATCAAGATCCGAGAGAACAGCCAGGTCCTCAACCGTGCCGCCTACATCGCCGTCGGCGTGGACCTCGAGGGCATCAAGCACGTGCTGGGGATCTGGGTCCAGGACACCGAGGGCTCGGCGTTCTGGGCCCACGTCTGCGCCGATCTCGCCAACCGGGGCGTGCAGGACGTGCTGATCGTGTGCTGCGACGGGCTCAAGGGCCTGCCGGAGGCGATCGAGGCGACGTGGCCGGACTCGATGGTCCAGACCTGCGTGGTTCACCTGATCCGGGCCGCGATGCGGTTCGTGGCCTACCAGGACCGCAAGAAGGTCGCCGCCGCGCTGAAGCCGATCTACACTGCCCCCAACGAAGAGACCGCGAGGAAGGCGCTGGCCGAGTTCGAGGCCTCCGAGCTCGGCACGAAG
>NZ_JBEPNB010000035.1:0-1106 GCF_040546065.1 Micrococcus sp. UYEF5 | reverse complement strand
TGACTATTGCTTCGCGTCTCGACGTGATGAACCGCCTGGGTCGTGCACTGGCCGACCCCACTCGATCCCGGATCATCTTGACCCTGCTCGACCATCCCGCTTACCCGGCGGAACTGGCCCGAGATCTGGACCTGACACGCCCGAACGTGTCCAACCACCTGGCATGCCTGCGCGATTGCGGGATCGTCGTCTCCGAGCCCGAGGGTCGTCGGACACGATATGAGATCGCCGATTCGCACCTGGCGCAGGCGCTGACGGCACTGGTCGATGCCACCCTGGCAGTGGACGAAGACGCCCCGTGCATCGATCCCGCCTGCTCGCTTCCCGGATGCGACGCAGCTGGGGAGGGCGCATGAGCCTCACCTCGGTCTTGCAGGCGATGGGCCTGTTCGCAGCGACCAACATCGACGACATCATCGTGCTCTCCCTCTTCTTCGCGCGAGGGGCAGGCCAGCGCGGCACTACCGCCCGCATTCTGGCCGGCCAGTACCTCGGATTCGCCGGCATCCTCGGTGCCGCGGTCCTGGTGACCATCGGCGCCGGAGCATTCCTGCCCCCGGCAGCCATCCCGTACTTCGGCCTCATCCCTCTGGGCCTCGGCCTCTGGGCCGCATGGCAGGCCTGGCGCGGAGACGATGACGACGATGACGACGAGGCCAAGGTTGCCGGCAAGAAGGTCGGCGTGTGGACAGTCGCAGGCGTCACCCTTGCCAACGGCGGCGACAACATCGGCGTCTACACCCCTGTCTTCCTCAGCGTGGAACCTCTCGCAGTAGTCGCCTACTGCATCGTCTTCCTCGCGCTCGTCGCGGTCCTGGTGGCCCTGGCAAAGTTCGTCGCCACCCGCCCCCCGATCGCCGAAGTGCTCGAACGCTGGGAGAACATCCTCTTCCCCATCGTTCTCATCGGCCTCGGCATCGTGATCCTCGTCAGCGGCGGAGCCTTCGGACTCTGACGTAGCGGCAGCGATCCAAACGGCCCCGACCGGGCGCACCCCTCTCGGTTCAGACCGCGACACCTACCTGCAGCCAGTCCTGCGTGATCGCGGCAACAAGACCGCCACGGAGCGCTGCAAAAACCCCGCCACCAAGCGAACGAAGCCACAG
>NZ_JBEPNB010000034.1:0-1425 GCF_040546065.1 Micrococcus sp. UYEF5 | reverse complement strand
AGTTGAGTCCCGCATAGTGGTGTAGCGCCCGGTGGTCGGGCACGTCGTTCCAGACGTGGACGCGGCCACCGTGTGATCCTTCGAGTCAACCTCTCACAGAATCCTCGAATGGAGTCATCACGATGACCGCTCCTCATATTGTCGACCCTGCCGGCCTGCTGGGCGAAGCCCTGTCCGAGGCCTCCCCGGACATGATGCGCCACCTGCTGCAGACGATGATCAACACCCTGCTCTGCGCTGACGCCGATGCGGTGGTCGGCGCCGAATGGGGCAAACCCTCCCGTGACCGCACGGCCCAGCGCAATGGGTACCGGCACCGGGACCTGGACACCCGGGTCGGCACCGTGGACGTGGCCATCCCGAAGCTGCGCTCGGGCACCTACTTCCCGGAATGGCTGCTCGAGCGGCGCAAGCGGGCCGAATCGGCGCTGATCACCGTGGTCGCAGACTGCTACCTGGCCGGTGTCTCTACCCGGCGGATGGACAAGCTGGTCAAGACCTTGGGCATCAATGCCCTGTCGAAGTCCCAGGTGTCCCGGATGGCCGCGGACCTCGATGAGCAGGTGGAGGCCTTCCGCCACCGGCCGCTCGGGGAGGCGGGACCGTTCACGTTCGTTGCCGCGGACGCGTTGACGATGAAGGTGCGTGAGGGCGGGCGTGTGGTCAACGCGGTGGTGCTCATCGCCACCGGGGTCAACGGCGACGGCCACCGCGAAGTGTTGGGCCTGCGGGTGGCCACCAGCGAGACCGGGGCGGCGTGGAACGAGTTCTTCGCCGACTTGGTCGCCCGGGGCCTGGCCGGGGTCCGGCTGGTCACCTCTGATGCCCACCCCGGGCTCAAGGACGCCATCGCCGCGAACCTGCCCGGTGCGGTGTGGCAACGCTGCCGCACCCACTACGCGGCGAACCTGATGGGCATCACCCCGAAGAGCATGTGGCCGGCGGTGAAGGCCATGCTCCACTCGGTCTACGACCAGCCCGATGCCGCCAGCGTCAACGCCCAGTTCGACCGGCTGCTGGACTACGTGAGCGAGAAACTGCCGGTGGTGGCCGAGCACCTCGATGCTGCCCGGGCCGACATCCTGGCGTTCACCACATTCCCCAAGGACGTCTGGACCCAGATCTGGTCGAACAACCCGGCCGAGCGGCTCAACCGCGAGATCCGCCGCCGCACCGACGCGGTGGGCATCTTCCCCAACCGGGCGGCCATCGTACGACTGGTGGGCGCGGTGCTGGCCGAGCAGACAGACGAGTGGGCCGAGGGCCGTCGCTACCTCGGCCTGGAGGTCCTGGCCCGCTGCCGACTCACCACCGTCAGCAACACGGGAAGCGAGGTGAACCCCGACACCGCGCCCGCCCTCGAGTTCAGCGCCTGACAACCCCAACGAAGGAATCAGCCGCTACACCACTTCATGGGGCTTGACC
>NZ_JBEPNB010000033.1:0-1492 GCF_040546065.1 Micrococcus sp. UYEF5 | reverse complement strand
GGTGGATTCAATCGGTCGTCGCAACACCCTCTCGGAATCACTGGAGGTATGGGCGATGGCAAGCAAGGACTGGGCGAGGAAGATCAGTGACGTGCCCGAGGGGACACGGCGGCAGTGGAGAGCGGATCGGGCCTTGCGGGCCCCGATGCGCTCTCCTGGCAGGCCGCAGCCCTCACGGGAGGTCCAACGCCAGTTCTGGCGTGTGATCGCCACCGGTGTCACCACGGTCGAGGCATCCCTGACTGTGGGCGTGTCCTGGCCCGTCGGGGCGCGCTGGTTCCGTCACGCTGGCGGGATGACCCCGCTGTCCTTAGCCGAGCCCACCGGCCGGTATCTGTCCTTCGCTGAGCGTGAGGAGCTCGCGATCCTCCATGCCCAGGGCCAGGGGGTCCGTCAGATCGCACGCACGCTGGGACGTGATCCCGGCACGATCAGCCGTGAGCTGCGCCGTAACTGCGCCACTCGTTCCGGGAAGCAGGAGTACCGGGCCACGGTGGCGCAGTGGAAGGCCCAGGAAGCTGCCAGGCGGCCCAAGCCGGCGAAGCTGGCCACGAACCAGCGACTGCACGACTACGTCCAGGCACGCCTGAACGGGGTGGTCCTGGGCCCCGATGGCGTGGCCGTGCCGGGACCGGTCGGGCCCGGTTTCAAGGGGCGGAAGATGAAACCGCGCCGGGCGGACCGGCGGTGGTCCACGGCGTGGAGCCCTGAGCAGATCAGCCACCGGCTGCGCCTGGAGTTCCCGGATGATGTGTCCATGCGGATCTCTCATGAAGCGATCTATCAGTCCCTGTTCATCCAGGGGCGTGGGGCGCTCAAGCGTGAACTCGTCGCGTGCCTGCGTACCGGGCGGGCTCTGCGCGAGCCGCGGGCACGTACCCGGAACAAGCCCCAGGGCCACGTCACCGAGGACGTGGTGTTCAGCAAGCGCCCACCCGAGGCCGCTGATCGTGCTGTGCCCGGGCACTGGGAAGGGGACCTGATCATCGGGACCGAGCGTTCAGCGATCGGGACTCTGGCCGAGCGCAAGAGCCGGGCCACGATCCTGGTCCACTTGCCCCGCCTGGAGGGATGGGGTGAGCGGCCGCCGGTGAAGAACGGGCCGTCGCTGGGTGGGTACGGGGCTGAGGCGATGACCGCGGCCCTGATCAAGGCGATGGCGACGGTGCCGGAGCAGCTGCGTCAGAGCTTGACGTGGGATCGGGGCAAGGAGCTGGCCGGGCATGTCCAGTTCACGATGGCCACGGGCACGAAGGTGTTCTTCGCTGACCCCCACTCGCCGTGGCAGCGGCCGACGAACGAGAACACGAACGGGGTGCTGCGGCAGTACTTCCCCAAGGGCACGGACCTGTCGAGATGGTCGGCCGAGGACCTCGCAGCAGTCGCGTACACGCTGAACAACAGGCCCAGGAAGGTCCTGGACTGGAAGACTCCCGCGGAGGTCTTCGCCGAGCAGCTACGCTCGCTCTCAACGCACGGTGTTGCAACGACC
>NZ_JBEPNB010000032.1:0-1583 GCF_040546065.1 Micrococcus sp. UYEF5 | reverse complement strand
ATGGTCGAGCAGGGTCAAGATGATCCGGGATCGAGTGGGGTCGGCCAGTGCACGACCCAGGCGGTTCATCACGTCGAGACGCGAAGCAATAGTCATCATGGACTGAACTATACAGTGCGAACTGAACACTCGGTCACAGGCGTCAGCCCAGATCGCATGCCCGTAAGGGGATCCTTCACCGTACGTCGAGCGAGCTCAGTCCTCGAGTCATTTTCAGAAGTCGACTGCGCTCTCGGGCCCGTCCTCTCGGGGGTGGTGTCGTCGACTCCCGAGCCCTGGTCGTTCAGTAGTCCTGTGCACTAGCGTCGCATCTGCTCAGTAGTCCTGTTCTCTATGAGGAGGCGGGCGTGGACGGCGACCAGGATGAGATGGCTGGACCGGGCGTGCTTGCGGTGCCCGAGCGTGAGTGGGAGCAGGCCCGGTTGCGGGCCGGGGTGATCGGTCGCCTGGCCGAGCACGATCCAGTGGGACTGGCTGTCGTCGACGAAGCCGCGATGGAGCTGGGGATCTCCCGGCGCCGGGTGTACGTGCTGCTGGAGCGGTACCGGCGGGGCTCGGGCCTGGTCACTGATCTTGTCCCCCGGCGATCGGATGGTGGCAAGGGTGGGGGCCGGCTGACGGAGCCAGTGGAGCAGATCATCCGTGAGCTGGTGCGCCAGCGGTACTTGACCCGGCAGAAGCGCAGCATTGCCTCCCTGCATCGGGAGATCACGCGGGCCTGCGCCGTGTAGGGGCTGCCGGCTCCGGCACGGAACACGGTGGCCGCGCGGATCGCTCGGATGAATCCGGTCGAGGTGGGCCGGCGGCGCGAGGGGGCCGAGAGCGTCCGGCCGTTGCAATCGGCCGGGGACGAGGTTCCGGTAGTCGAGTCGATCCTGGACCAGGTGCAGATCGATCACACGGTCATGGATCTGATCGTGGTCGATGACCGTGACCGTCAGCCGATCGGACGGCCGTATCTGACGGTGGCCATCGACGTGCGCAGTCGGTGTCTGGTTGGAATGGTGGTGACCTTGGAGCCGCCCTCGGCGGTGTCGGTGGGGTTGTGCCTGGCCCATGCGGCCGGTGACAAGCGGCCCTGGCTGGAGCGGCTCGGAATCGACGCGGCCTGGCCGATGAGTGGCAAGCCGAAGGTCCTGTATGTGGACAATGCTCGGGAGTTCAAGAGCGAAGCGCTCACCCGCGGGTGCGACCAGCACGGTATCAGCCTCGACTACCGCCCGCTGGGCCGGCCGCATTACGGCGGGATCGTCGAGCGGGTCATCGGCACGGCCATGCGACAGATCCACGAGCTGCCGGGGACCACGTTTTCGAACCCAGTCGAGCGTGGAGCGTACGACGCCGAGAAGATGGCCGCACTGACGATTGCCGAGTTGGAGCGGTGGCTGGTGTTGGCTGTGGCGACCTACCACGGCACGGTGCACTCCACGCTGGGCCAGACCCCGGCCGGACGGTGGGTCGAGTCGGTCGCAGCGACCAGTACCCCGAGGGCGTGTCAACTTGTCTGTGTAAGCGGGGTGGTCACAGGTAGGGGTTGATCCGGTCGGGGTAGGCCGCGGCGAGCTGGGCGAGGGCCTGCTTCC
>NZ_JBEPNB010000031.1:0-1660 GCF_040546065.1 Micrococcus sp. UYEF5 | reverse complement strand
TCGCCCAGTCCTTGCTTGCCATCGCCCATACCTCCAGTGATTCCGAGAGGGTGTTGCGACGACCGATTGAATCCACCCTGGGAGCCGCGGTCCGAATGCACCCGGCAACCCTGCACCGGCGGCCTCGACGCCCCTGGTCGGATCGCATAAGCGCTCTTCCCGACACCGACCGTCCGGTCCGACAGGATCCACGTTGAGGCGAGCCCTGCTGGTCCTCCCCGTCGGCGTGGTCCTCAGGGCCGTCGGCCGGGCTGAGGGGCGGCTGGTCACACCTGCGTCATCCCTGCCCGTAAAGGAGTCCGCGGGCCTCCGTGGCCGGCGATCTTCACGGAACCTTCAAGGTTGAGCCCTTCACCCGCGTCGGCGGGGCGGTCTACAGTCGATGAAAGGGCGGGCCGGCGAAGGCCGGTGCGTCGGATCAGATCGACGAAGGAGCACATCATGACCCATCACGTGAGCGCCATGCTGGAGACCTACCCGAAGGAGGTGGGGAACATCGATCGGCAGAAACTGGCCGAATGCATCCAGGCCTGCTTCGAGTGCGCCCAGACGTGCACCGCCTGCGCGGACGCCTGCCTGGCCGAGGACATGGTCGCCGACCTGAGGCAGTGCATCCGGTTGAACCTGGACTGCGCCGATGTGTGCGCCGCCACAGGCCGGATGCTGTCCCGGCAGACCGGCACCAACGTCGAGACCACCCGCGCCCTGCTCGAGGCCTGCCGGGCCGCCTGCAAGACGTGCGGGGACGAATGCGAGAGCCACGCCCAGATGCACGAGCACTGCAAGGTGTGTGCCGAGGCCTGCCGCCGGTGTGAACAGGCCTGCGCGGACCTGCTCGTCACCCTGGGTTGAGCCTGCTGATGACCGTTCCCCCTTGAGGGCGGCCAGTCGTCCATGACGTGCGCAGGGAACCCGGACCACCGTGCTCCCTCGCCGCGGAAGGCTCCCATGGACTCGGAGAAGTATCAGAGGGTCAGGAACGGTGCCGGATTCGTCGCGGCGCTGGACCAGAGCGGGGGCAGCACCCCGGCGGCCTTGCACCTCTACGGGATCGACAAGGATGCCTACTCCGGCCCAGAGGAGATGTTCGACCTGGTACACCAGGTGCGCACACGTATCATCACCAGCCCCAGCTTCGACGGTGAGCGCGTCATGGGGGCCATCCTGTTCGAGAACACAATGAACCGCCAGGTGGAGGGTTCCCCCACGGGCGACTACCTGTGGAACAGCAAAGGCATCGTGCCCTTCCTCAAAATCGACCAGGGCTTGGCCCCGGAACAGCAAGGCGCCCAGCTCATGAAACCCATCCCGCACCTGGATGACTTACTGTCTCGAGCCGTCGAAAAGCACATGTTCGGGACGAAGATGCGCTCGGTCATCAAGCTGCCCGGGGACGGGGTGGGCTCCGTCGTGGAGCAGCAGTTCGGGCTCGCCCGTCAGATCCTCGTTACCGGGCTGGTGCCCATCATCGAGCCCGAGGTGGATATCCGCAGCCCCCGCAAGGCCGAGGTGGAGGACCAGCTCAAGGCGGCAATCCTCGCCCAACTGGACAAGCTCGGAGACGACTAGGGCGTGTCTGAGAATAGATGCACGAGTCAGCTGAGACCCTGGGGACATGTCCCGGTTCCAGATGCTCTCTGACACCCAATGGGAGTTGATC
>NZ_JBEPNB010000030.1:0-1811 GCF_040546065.1 Micrococcus sp. UYEF5 | reverse complement strand
ATCAACTCCCATTGGGTGTCAGAGAGCATCTGGAACCGGGACATGTCCCCAGGGTCTCAGCTGACTCGTGCATCTATTCTCAGACACGCCCTAGCTGGTTGATGAATTCCTCCGGGGCGGCCACGTCCAGGTCCCCGGGGCGGGAGATGCAGAACCCGGTATCGAGAACGAGGTCCTCGACCTCGGCCCCGTAGCGGTGGGCTATCCGGCGCAGCCAGGAGGTGAGTGCCTCACCGGTGACCGGGGCCGGGTGCACCGGCCACCGAGTGCTCACAGCAGCTCGCGTTCGAAGACCCGGCGGCGTTCGGCCGGCCCGGTGTAGTTAGCCATCGTCAGGGTCCGGTGGTCGATGGCCTCGAGGCCGGACTCGACGGCGGCCACCGCGGCCGCGGTCAGCAGGTGGGCCAGCTCCCCGATGGTGCCCTCGCTGCGGGCCAGCAGGTAGCGGGCCATGTCCTCGGTGTCGATCACCGATGGTTTCCGGAGGGGGAAGGAGGCGGCGAAGCTGGCCAGCAGGGATCTCGCCTGGTCGTCGGCCTCCCAGAGCGGGAGCACGAAGGGTTCGAAGCGGTTCTCCAACTGGTCATCGGAGCGCACCGCCAGGTAGGCCTCGCGGGTGCCGACCCCGACCAGCGGGATGCGCAGTTCGTTGCCCAGAAACCGCAGTAGGTTCAGGAACTCCCGACGGGTGTCCCCGCGACCGGCCAGCACGTTGTGCAGCTCATCAACGACCAGCATCCGCGCCCCGACCTCGCGCAGCAGGGACAAGGCGAGGCGTTCGAGCTCCACCAGACGAGGCCGGGGCCGCAGGGGTGCGCCCAGGACGGACAGGATCGCGGTGTAGAACCGCAAGGGTGATGGTTCCGAGGGCATCTGCACGCACACCACCGGGACCTGCTCCCGGTCCGGTTCGGAGCTGGGCGGGTGCTGCCGGCGGAAGCGCTCGATGATCATCGACTTGCCGTTGTTTGTCGGGCCCACCAGTAGCAGGTTGGGCATGCGCTGCTTCGCCGGCCAGCCGAGCATGGTCTCCAGACGCTCGACGGCCTCGACCGCCTTCGGGTAGCCGATCCAGCGGTCCGCGCGGATCCGCTGGACCCGCTCGGCCGCCGGCAATCGCGCCACCGGCTGCGCGGCCGGGTGCAAGTGGGACAGCTCCAGCGGCTCGTACTCGTTGGCATTCACCATTGCTCGATCTCCCCGAACCGGGCCACCACATCCAAGTCCGTTGGTACGACCGGTGGTTCCGGCACCGGGGGCGTCGGCCTCGTAGTGGTCGTCCCGGTCTGGGTGCGGCGTTGCCTCTCGCGGCGGGTGTGCTTGGTGGTCTTCTGGGCGGTCTCGGAGATGGTGCGCATCTGCTCGATCATCCGGAACAGGCCCGACTCGTCGACTTCGGTGGCCCCACGCTCGCGCAGCCGGGCCAGAGCCTGCCGGTGCTCCCACACGCTGACCGCCGGGTTCGACAACGCCCGATACGGGACCTCGATGTACGCGGTGCCCTCGGGGTCCAGCACCCAGATGCGGCTGATATCGCGCGGATCCCGCCGGATGAGGAACCGCTCCAGGGCCTCGCGGCGTGCGATCCACGGCTTGAGCGCATTGGCGAAATAGTGGACATGGTCTAGAACAAACCCGGTGCGCGTGAGCTTGCGGCGGAACACGGGCAGAAAGTCCACTAAGAACGCCGTTGGGTTGGCCGTCGTCATCGGGGTAGGGCGTGTCAGATGGTCTGTGTAAGCCGTACCGAGAGGAACGGTAAGAATCATGACCATGATCGACGAGAAGAACCCAGGCGAGCCCTCGGGCCA
>NZ_JBEPNB010000029.1:0-1958 GCF_040546065.1 Micrococcus sp. UYEF5 | reverse complement strand
ATCAACTCCCATTGGGTGTCAGAGAGCATCTGGAACCGGGACATGTCCCCAGGGTCTCAGCTGACTCGTGCATCTATTCTCAGACACGCCCTAGGCGATGCTGATGGCCGGTTGGCGTTCATCGCGGCCCTTAGGAGCTCGCACTTTGGAGTAGAGCACGTTTCCGTGTCAGAGCCTTCTGATGTCGCTGGTCCTCCGTTGAGACGCTGAGGGGCTTTCTTGCTGGTCTCAGTCGTCCTTGTGGATCGCGTAGTGCACCGTCCCGACGGTGACGCCTTCCTTGGCAGCAATGGCGCGCATGGAGAGCCCTTCCGCGCGCAGAGCACGAATGCGTTTATGGCGTGCGGCGGCGTCCGCCAAGTAGTCCGCGCGTTCCTGGGCGACGGTGCGGCGGATGGTGCGCGGCGAGACTCCGAATCGCTCGGCTAGCTCGCGGGCGGTCTGCTTGCGCTTGGCGCGCGTAGGGGTGCTGGTCATGCGTCCTCTCCCATGTGTGACGAGCCGAGCACGCCCAGCCCGGACGAGGTCGCTGCCGCGCGCACGCCGGCCGGCGGATGGACCAAGGCCCAGCTGGCCGCCTGGGGCGTGCCGTGGCTGCCACCGAAGGGCTGGCGCGCCGAGCTCGAGGAGCAGTGGAAGGCCCTGGGGCGACCCTTCGCCTGACTGCCGCACGCTCTCCCCGTGAGCCCCCGGCCTCCTTGGAGGAGCCGGGGGCTATCGCGTCCGCCCTCGCCGCTACCGTGAAGGCTCCAGTACACAGCACGGCGGGGTAGTGACCCGCCACGACAGAACAGCGAGGTCTCGTGCGACCCACGATCTTCACCCTCCGCGTCCTGAACTACGTCCACACCAACGGCCTCGTCGGCCAGCACCTGCGGGACATCCCCACTGAGGTGTGCCCACCCGACCGTGTCCAAGTCGCCGCCCGAGAGCTCATGCAGCTCGAGATGATCCCCAAGAACACCCCCTTGGCTGGCTGTATCCCGATTGCTGTCCTGCCCCGGTGTGCCTTCGACGCCGAGCGGGTTGCTCGGGCATACCCGCGCGTCGAGGCCCAGTGGCTGCTTCTAGAAGCAGCCGAGGCATGTCCCAATGATGCCGGCGTCTACGACGACCTCCAGGCCCTGGACCTCACCGATCGCCAGATTCAGAAGGCGTCTTCGGACCTCGAGGCTCATGGTTACCTCGAGCCCGGTAGTACCAGTTCGTACCGGCCCGTACTCACGTCCGCAGGCCTTGATCTCGTGGCCGCCTACCAGACTCCCTTCGTGTGGCCGCCGGCAGAAAGCGGGTTCTCAGTGACCAACCACCACGACAACTCCGTTACTCAGAACGTCCAGACCGGCAACGGGTCGAACGTGGCCCTAGCCGGCCACAGGAGCAACGTCACCCTCACCGTCCAGAGCCAGGACCGCCCGGCGCTGGCGGGACAGTTCGAGCAGCTGCGCGAGGTGCTGCACGCGGAGGAGGGCCTCAGCGATTCTGACGCCGTACGTGACCTGCTGACGCGCGTGAACATGCTTGAGGAGCAGGTGGAGGACGGCGACGGCAAGATCCCAGCCAGCCTGCTCGAGCGCTTCCTAAACAAGGCCGTCGAGACCCTCGCGGACGAGTCTGCACAGCGCATCATCCCGGTCCTCAGCACGATCTACGTCCTGTTCGGTCTACCGCCGCTCCCTGCCTGACCGCTCATCCACCGGTGCCCGCCGCATGGCGCTACGGTGCTCCTCAGCGCGTCAGGACGATTCCCCTCCTGGTCAGCGCGCTTGGCCACCGATCCTGATCTCTCATGCAGGGTGGCTCCGTTGCCCGCGCTCGTCCTATTGGCCGTCGAGCCGGGTATACCCCTTTACACGCCCTGCCCTGTGGCTTCGTTCGCTTGGTGGCGGGGTTTTTGCAGCGCTCCGTGGCGGTCTTGTTGCCGCGATCACGCAGGACTGGCTGCAGGTAGGTGTCGC
>NZ_JBEPNB010000028.1:0-2138 GCF_040546065.1 Micrococcus sp. UYEF5 | reverse complement strand
GAAGCAGGCCCTCGCCCAGCTCGCCGCGGCCTACCCCGACCGGATCAACCCCTACCTGTGACCACCCCGCTTACACAGACAAGTTGACACGCCCGCGAGCCGGGCGCCTACGTCGGCCCGGACCATCCTCGCTTCCGGACAAGCCCAGCCTTCGGTTATGCCGGATTCGTCATGCCGGAGTCTGCCGCACGAGGCTTTGGAGCGAAGTTCACCGCACTGAAGCGTCAGCTGTTCGCCTCGGAGATCGACCGAGCGAAACACCCCGGACGGTGGGAGTTCAAGGGGGCCAATCTGTTCCGGCCGGATACCCCCGCGCGCTTTCCGCAGCAGCTCCGCGTGTTCGATGCGCTCGTGCGGTCCGTCGTCGCCGACCACGCCGGCAAGCTGTTCTACTACGCCGACGAGAAGCAGCGTGGGACGCCCAAGCAGATCGGCCTCGACGTCGAGAAACGCGAAGCCGACGCCATGCGAGAGACTCTGAACCGTCTGGCCCGCCATGCCCACCATCACGGACATAACCTCATGGTGATCATCGATCAAATCAATGAGAAGACGCGAGTCGAACGCGTTGCATCGATGTATGCCCACATCTTCAGCCGAGCCGGCGACTTTCCGGAGATGCGGTGCATCGTGGAACCGCCCATGCACGTGGACAGTTCGCTGAGCTCCAACGTGCAGTTCGCCGACTGGGTCGCCGCCGCCGTCACACGCGCTGTCGATCACCAGCTCAACGACTCGTCCAAGTACGCCTGGGTCACCGACCCCCAGCGGCTGGCATCCATGAGGGGCAGCTTCACCTACGAGTCCAAACTGCACCTGTGGAACCGCGGCGTGCAGGACATCAACCACTCTGAGCTGTTCCACCGTGAACGGCGACTTGCCCCGACCCCGCATGGACAGCTTCTGGGGGCCTCGGTGGACCCCGAGGCGGCGGAGAAGATGGCGAAGATCTGGCGCTCGGGACGCTAAGACCTGGCGCCGCTGCTAGAGATCACCCCGGCCCTGCGTCAGGCGGAACACAGCCCCGCATATTCTGGTCCTCCGCGGGCTGCGGAGGACCAGAATATGCGGGCGGCGGGTGGACCACCTGGCGACACCGTTGCCGACGCGTTCATTCAACGCGCGGGGCATGCCCGGGCGTCACTGGGACAGGTTGTCGATCGCGTACTGCGCCTGGTCGGGCGTGAACTCCTCGCCGTATTCCGAGACCAGTTGGTCGTAGATCGCAGACGGCGACATGTCCATCATCTCCTGATAGCTCTTCGCTTTGGCCAGCGCATTGGCATTCCAGTCCACGTCCGTCATGTTGTCGATCGCGTACTGCGCCGCTTCTGGTGAGAACTGCTCACCGTACTCGGAGACCAGCTGGCCATAGATGCCCATCTTGGACATGTCCATGTTCTCTTCGTAGCTGTACGCCTTGCGAAGCGCCGACTGGTACTCCATCGGCACATCCCCGGCCTCATGCTCGGCTGCCGCTTCCGTCTCCTCCGAGAGCGTCGGCGTGGGCTCAGGGGTGGGCGTGGGCTCCGATGCAGGAGCAGACCCCGCAGTAGGGGTCGAGGTCGACGATGCAGCCGGCGTGGAGGATGCGCCCCCGGACGCGCCGTCCACCTCCAGCGCCGCATACTCCGGGATGCGGTTAATGATGGGCGTCATGTTCTCAACGAACCTGTTGAGTTCCTCACCGGGCTGGTAGCAGTCGGTGGCTGCACCGGTCACAGACTGCACGATGTCCTGCATTGGCATCGTGTACCTGCCACCGCCCGACTTCACAATGCGCTGGATCTCCTCAGGCTCGGCCATCAGACGGTCCAAGGTGTCGAGATACTTGGGATGGGCGACCGCGCGCAGCTGATCGCCCTGCTCCACCAACCCCGCCACGCGACGATCCCTATCGCTCATGACGAGGTCTTCCATGTAGAAGTCCACGCTGAAGTCCAGGACGTCTAACGCCAGACCACCGCGGTTGCCTGCCAGCTGTTCGCACGTCTCGGTGGCCGTCAGCTGCATGGGGCTCTCCGAGGCGGCGGGCGTCGGCGATGAGCCGCCCCCTTCATTCGGTCCGGACGTTCTGTGAGTCGTCGGTTTCCATTTGATGGGTGCACTGCCGAGCGTACTCGGCTGGGGTTAGGTAG
>NZ_JBEPNB010000027.1:0-2899 GCF_040546065.1 Micrococcus sp. UYEF5 | reverse complement strand
CGACCCGGTATGACAAGTACGCGATCATCTACAGGGCCGCTGTGGTCCTGAATGCTGTGCTCGCATGGTCAAAACGATTGTCAGACATGCCCTAGGTGTGATGTCCAGGGAGGTTGTTGAGCCGGGTGGCAGGCGCGGCGCCGATCGCGGAGTGGACGCGATGATGATTGTAGAAGTGCAGCCATCCAGGCAACGCGGCCCTGCGTTCCGTCTCTGAGCTATAGAACCGGGCGTAGGCCCACCCGTCAGCGAGCGTGCGATGGAACCGCTCAATCTTCCCGTTCGTCTGCGGCCGGTAGGGCCGAGTCCGCTTAGGCTTGATCCCGAGCTCGGTGCAGGCATCACGCCAGGCATGCGAGCGGTAGGCCGAGCCGTTGTCCGAGAGCACCCGCTCCACCTCCACACCCAGGCGCGCGAAGTGGGCGACCGCGCGGCGCAACACCGCGATGGCCGTCTGGCTGCGTTCATCGGAGTGCATCTCGACATAGGCGAAGCGGGAGTGATCATCGATCACGGTGTGCAGAAAGCCCACCCCGAGCCGGGGCTGGTATCGGGCATCACGGGTTCCTTCGCGGTCCGAGGTCGCCGCGCGGTGCTTCATGCCCTGCTGGCGCCCGACGAATCGGTGTCCGCCCCCGTCGGGGATGCGCCCGAACTTGGTGACGTCGACGTGGATCAGCGACCCGGGGTGGGGGTGCTCGTAGCGGCGGATCGGCTCGCCGGTGACCCGGTCCAGACGGGCGAGGCGGTTGATCCGGCAGCGCACGAGCACGGCATGGACGGTGGAGGCCGGCATCCCGAGTTCTCCAGCGATCTGTGCCGGCCCCAGGCGTCGGCGCCATCGGGCGGCCACGATCTGTTTCACCACCGCCGGCGGTGTTCTGGTCGGCATCGTGGACGGCCGGCTGGACCGGTCTGCCATCCCTGCAGGTCCCTCGGCCCGGAAGCGTGTGGCCCATTTGCGTGCGGTGGGTGCGGAGACCATGAACATCTTGGCCGCGGTGGCGACCGGCCAGTGCTCCTCGACGATGAGCTTGGCCAGGCGTAGGCGGGCGCGAGGGGTCAGGGCGGCGTTAGCGTGGGACATGAAGGCCTTCTGTTCGCGTGAGCGGTTTCTCGACAACTCCACTCTCGCAACAGGAGGCCTTCGCCTGTCAGCTATTCACGCAACAACGTCCCTGGACATCACACCTAGGAAGAGGTCCTCTTGAGCGAGAGGGATCAGAGAGCAATAGCGGTGCATAGAGAACGCACAGTACAGTGGGGCGCGTCATATCCACTCGAAGGAGACTCTCATGCCCGACAAGCATCGACCGCGCCTCTCTCGTCTAGCCCAGTCCGGGGCCGCGTTTTCCATCGTAGGAGCCCTCACCGTCAGCAACTTCGGGGCTACCGCCTGGGCGGCCCAGCCCGCCTTCACCCCTCAAGCAACAGACGGGTACGCAGCCGCCGCCTCGCTTCCCGGCGACTTCGAGAATCAAGGAAGCACATCCAGCGAGTGGGATGTCTCTGATCTTCTAATCGAGGAAAAGAAGACCGGCCCGGAAGTAGCCGAAACGCAGGCGTGGCCCTGGGCTGTCTATAGGTGCCTCATGGGAATCGGTCTCAATGGGCCTCAGATCACCCAGATCATGACTCGGGGGACCCCTGAGGCGTTTCTCGCCGCAGGAGGACGGGCTGCGCTTGCCTGCCTGAGGGGGAAGTGACCTATGCCACTCCGAGGCATTTCCCGCTCAGCCCTTGAAGAGGAGCTAAGGGCAGTCAACGCGAAACTCTCCACCCACCCTCTAGCATCCGCTCCAGTCAAGGAAGCGCACGCACTCGTTGCAACGATGCAAGGAGCAGACAAGACAGAGGTCTCCAAAAGGCTGTCTGACAAGGGGCTCCCATCCCTCGACGAACTAGGAGCCCTCCAGCTCAAGGGGTCAGTTTCTTGGTGGCGCCTAAACAGGAGGAAGAATAAGCTCGAAAAGAAGCTAGAAGAAAAATCAGAATGACGAATATTATAGTCGCTTTGATTGAGAGCCTCGCTTCTAGCTTTGTGACCCCACCCCCTCCTGTGATTAGTTCACTTCTTATGAAGAATTGAACTACTTTTCACACTGACACGGACTGCCCAGCTCCAGCCAATCCCAAATGGCCCTCCCGCGTCCTCGTGGAGCGGTCCGGGGTGCACCCCGGACCGCTCCGGCGCACGGTTGCCCAGCCCTGCGAGAAGTACTTCGTCAAGGTCGCCGCGCTCCATGAACGTATCCGCGCCATGCGCACCGAAGGCATGATCATGCGCGCCATTGCCGAGCGCGAAGGCGTCAGCACACGCGCCGTTCATTAAGCGATCCACAAGAACGACCCGCCGCGCACCCCGGACACCCCCCAGGCCCCCAAAACGGACGCCTCCGACGACGCTTGACCCCCTGCGCCTGCACCCCCAGCACAGTGCAACGAATCCCGGCCTGACTAGGTGTTGTGGGTCATGAGGTTCTTGACATGGGTACCGGGCTGAGATGAGACGAGTGGGCCTCTCCCGCAGGATGGAAGTTCCTACACCACCGACCTGCCCGAGAAGACCCACTCATGACTCACGCTAACGCACCCCTGACCCCGACCGGCCGTCTCAGGATGGTCCACCGCCACCTGCACGACGGGATCCCGCAGGCGCACGTGGCCGCCGAGTTCCGGGTGAGCCGGCCCACGGTGGCCACTTGGGTCGCCCGCTACCGCGCCCAGGGAGAAGCCGGCCTTCAGGACCTGCCCAGCCGGCCGCACCGTTCACCTGCCCAGCTCGATCCGGTCTTGGTCGCCCGGATCCACGCCCTGCGGCGGGAGCGCAAGTGGTCCGCACGGCGCATCCATCACCACCTCGTCTCCGAGGGCCACCGGGTGTGTCTTCGTACCGTGG
>NZ_JBEPNB010000026.1:0-3142 GCF_040546065.1 Micrococcus sp. UYEF5 | reverse complement strand
GGCCCGAGGGCTCGCCTGGGTTCTTCTCGTCGATCATGGTCATGATTCTTACCGTTCCTCTCGGTACGGCTTACACAGACCATCTGACACGCCCCCGAGACCTGGGCGTGGGCGGCGAGCCGGGTCAGCGGCACCCCCTCGTCGAGGTGCTGGCGCAACAATGCCGCTCTCTCCTGCGGACCCAGCTGCACCACCACCATCACCCCACCTGGGTCAGTCCGCCGGACCGGGCTCGGGCTCGGCGGCGGTGACCGGTCCGGCCGTCACCGGCTCCGGGGACCGCGGCGGGAGGTGACGGTAGAGACTGGTGCGCGTGATCCCGGTCTTGGCCACGATCTCCGCCATCGTGTGCCCGCTCTCGCGCAGATGCGCCGCGTAGGCCAGCTTGTCCGGATCCACCACCGTAGGCCGCCCGATCCGCCGGCCCTTCGCCGCGGCCACCGACCGGGCATGAGCAGCCCGCTCGAGGGTGTAGGTGCGCTCCATCTGCCCGAACAACGCCAGCAGCACCACCGCCAACTGCGCCATCGGATCACTCGGATTGGTGGAGTCCACCTTGATCGGGTCCGCCAGGTTGCGCACCCCCACCCCCCGCTCGGCGAGGTCATGGATTAGGTTCAAGGTGTCGCGCACCGTGCGCCCGAGCCGGTCCAGGGTGTGCACCACGATCACATCACCCTCCCGGGCGTAGGCCAGCGCCGCGGTCAGCCCGGGACGCTCCGTGGTGGCCCCGGACTTCTTGTCCACATAGATCCGCTCGGCGGCGATCCCGACCTGCCGGAGGGCATCGATCTGCCGGTCGAGGTCCTGTTTGGCCGTCGAGACCCGCGCGTAGCCCAATTCCATGCGCCCAGCGTACCGGAAGTCGGTTCCGTACGACCTAAATGGTTCAGCACTTTTGGTCCAAGTTCTGGTACAGGAATCGCCGATCGTGCACATCGGGCAAGGATCCCCACGCGGGCCGTCCCACTACCAAGGAAGTGGGACAGTCGCCCGAGAGCGATCAACACGTCGATCACCTCGAGCTCGGCCGGCCCGACGACTCCGATCGGGACGCAAGACCTCGATGCCGCCATTTAGCTCCGTCAGAACACCGCCACTTATCGATGCGGTTCACAGACGACGTCTTGTGAGGGATCGTCATGTACGCAAGACCCGTACGGTGACGTGGGCGGTGAGGGGAGGGTAACTGCAACAATGGGGACATGCATGTCGGCTACGCGCGCGTCTCGACTCTCGAGCAAGACCTCTCCGCCCAACGGGAAGCACTCGAGCGCCTCGGAGTCGAGAACAAGGACATCTACTTCGACCACGGCCTGACGGGAACGACCCGCGCCCGGCCCGGGTTGCGCGAAGCGCTGGCCGCGACCCGGGACGGCGACACCCTGGTGGTGACCAAGCTCGACCGGCTGGCCCGCTCGCTCCCGGACGCGAGGGACATCGCCGACGAGCTCACCACCAAGGGAGTGGCGCTCAGTCTCGGAGGCAGGGTCTACGACCCCAACGACGCCGTCGGCCGGTTGCTGTTCAACGTGCTCGGCATGGTGGCCGAGTTTGAGGCGGACCTCATCCGCCTGCGCACCCGCGAAGGCATGGCCATCGCCAGATCCAAGGGCAAACTCAAAGGCAAGAAGCCCAAGCTCTCGCCCTCTCAGCGCAAGCACCTGCTGACGTTGCACGCCGCCGGCGAGCACACCCAAGCCGAGCTGGCCGAGCTGTTCAACGTCTCCCGCACCACCATCTACCGCGAGCTGCGCCGCACCACGACCGACACCTGACCGCGCCTGCACCGCCACTGAGCGATCACAGAAACCCGCCACCAAGCCATCACATCCACAGGCCACCCCGCCCACACACGGTCGTTTTCGGCGGAGCCGATTCGCGCCACAACGCTTGCCATTGGAGCGACCTGCCAGCGCACGCACAATCCCTTTCGCGACGGCTGGACCACGCGCCGCGGGATGCGAGCGGGCCAGGGCGCTCAGGGGCAGCCGCGTTCCTGCAGCCAGATCCTCGCCGCCGCCTGAGCCGCGTCCGTGCCGCCGCCCCCGTCCCTACGGATCGGCAGGTCCGGGTCCACCGGGCGATCGCCCAGAACCTCGCCTCCACGGTCCACAAACTCCGCGGCCGTCAAGGTGAGACGGCTGCCATCGGACAGCACGTGCGTCGCATTCCCGGACCCATACCCTGACGATGACTGCCCGAACGACCTTGCATTGGGCAACCCTCGGAAGGCGGCCAGCACCGCCTCCCCCGAGGACGAGGTGGACCGGTCTTGAAGCACCGCAATCGGAGCGCCATCGCGTTGTGTCCGGGGCCCCACGCTGACGAACGTCATGCCCTCTGTGCCTGCCCCGTCCTCCTGCACGGTCACTGCCGTGTCCTCGCCAGCCCTATCCCGGAAGAACATCACCGGCCCCTCCGGCAACAACGCGGAGACCCCCGAGAGCATCGGCCACATGTTCCCACCCAGGTTTCCCTGCACGTCCACCACCCACCCGCAGGTCGCGGTCGCTGCGGCGTCGATTCCGTCCGCCAGGACCATCGCGTACTCGGACGCCTGGGGGTCGTCACTGGCCACGGGCAGTGCTGGCAGGCTGAGGGTACTGATGCCATCCGTCGTGGTGACGGTCGGCAACGTGACATTCATGCGCGGTGTCTCAGAAGCGCTGGAGGTCGACCTTTCACCCCTCTCGGCTGGGTCCGGGCCGGGAGTGAAGCTCGAATGCTTTCCTCCAGCCACCCCCGTGGCATAGCGCAGGACACTGTCGAGGTCTCGAGGTGAGCGCGCCGTCTTGGCGGTCTCCTGCACCTGGGCTCGGGCCTGCTCCCACCGCTCGCCGGAGGCGTACAGCCCGGTATCAAGGACGTCGAGGGCCCGATCTGCGTACGCCAGGGTGTCTTGATCTCCACTTGACGATCCTCCACCAGGGGTCGGCGTCCCTGGTGGAGCGGACGACGACGTGGGTGTCGATCCATCCCCGTGGGAGGCTCCACACCCGGTCAGCAGTACCGCCAGCACCACGCCCATGCAGACGACTCGCGTCCTAGGTGTAGGAGGGCATGACGTTGTTGACTCGGGCCGGTGCCAACGAGGCCGGAGGAGCGTCTCCGCAGGAGGTATGAGGCCGATGGTAGTTGT
>NZ_JBEPNB010000025.1:0-3292 GCF_040546065.1 Micrococcus sp. UYEF5 | reverse complement strand
GGCCCGAGGGCTCGCCTGGGTTCTTCTCGTCGATCATGGTCATGATTCTTACCGTTCCTCTCGGTACGGCTTACACAGACCATCTGACACGCCCCGGCTCGCCGATCTCGTCGATGTACGCCAGCAGCATCTGACCATTGTGCAGGGCACAGCGGACACTGCAGACAAGCGCAGAGGCCCACGCAAGCGTGGGCCTCTCGAATTGGTGCTCGGGGCACTGTCTCAGCCCTAGCTACCACACGCGAGCGTACTCGCGCGCGCAGAGCATAGGCAAGTGTGGTTGTGTATGATCCGTCGCCCTGTCGGGTCGCTGCGGGGTCGGAATGGGTCCCGTCCAGCGGCCCGCCCCCACCATTCGAAGGACCCCATGACCACCCCCGCCACGCGCGGCGCTGCCTCGGCGCCCCACCGCTCTCCCCAGAACCTCTCGAACTTCGTGTGGGGGATCGCGGATCAGCTCCGGGGCGTATTCAAGCCGAACCAGTACGGCACCCTCGTCCTTCCGCTCACCATCCTGCGCCGCATGGAGGCGGTCATGGCCCCGCACCGGGAGTTCTTCGCTGAACTGGCGGCCAAGGGCCATCCAGACTTCATGCTGGACAACCTGGTGGAGTCGCGCACGGGCCTGACGTTCTACAACCTCAGCCCCTTCACCCTGGACCGCATCCTGCAGGAGCCGGACCTGCTCCGCACGAACCTGCTGGCCTACGTGGACGGGTTCTCCCAGAACGTGGCGGACCTGTTCACCTACTACGAGTTCGACAAGACGGTCGCCAAGCTGGACGAGCACGACCGCCTCTTCCTGGTCCTGCAGCAGTTCGCCTCCATCGACCTCTCCCCGGATGCCGTGTCCAACGCGGAGATGGGGACCCTCTTCGAGGACCTGATCCGCCGCTTCGCCGCCGCCTCCAACGAGACCGCCGGTGAGCACTTCACCCCGCGCGACGCGGTGAAGCTCCTCGTGGACCTGCTCACCGCCAACGACGACGACGTCCTCACCGGCTACCCGGTCCGCACCGTCTATGACCCCACGGCCGGCACCGGCGGCATGCTGTCCCTGCTGGACGAGCGCCTGCGCCGCATGAACCCGAACGCGGAGGTCCGCCTGTTCGGGCAGGAGCTCAACGACCAGTCCTACGCCATCTGCAAGTCCGAGCTGCTCGGCAAGGGCCAGGACGCGGACGGCATCGCTCGCGGGGACACCCTCAAGAACGACGCCCACCTGACCGAGCGCTTCGACTACGTCCTCTCCAACCCGCCCTACGGCGGCGACTGGAAGGCCTCCCGCACCGCAGTGGAGAAGGAGATCGCCGCCGGCGGCGCCACGAACCGCTTCCCCGGCGGCACCCCCGCCATCAGCGACGGCCAGATGCTGTTCCTCCAGCTCGTGGCTTCGAAGCTCCGCCCGGTCTCGGAGGGTGGAGGTCGGGCCGGCATCGTCCTCAACGGCTCTCCGCTGTTCACGGGCGGGGCGGGCTCGGGCCCGTCCGAGATCCGCCGCTGGCTGCTGGAATCAGACCTGGTGGATGCAATCGTCGCGCTGCCCACGGACATGTTCTACAACACCGGCATCGCCACCTACGTGTGGGTGCTGGACAACAACAAGTCGGAAGAGCGCCGCGGCAAGGTGCAGCTGATCGACGCCCGCACGTTCTTCACCAAGCTGCGCCGCAACGTGGGCTCGAAGAACAAGGAGCTGTCCAAGGCGGACCGCCAGCGCGTGCTGGACATCTACCGGGACTTCGACGCCCAGTCCGAGGCCAACGCCGAGTTCTCCAAGGTCCTCACCGCGCAGGACTTCGGCTACCGGGAGATCTCCGTGGAGCGCCCGCTGCAGCTGCGCTTCGAGGTGGAGGACGCCACCATCGCGGCGGCGCTCGCCACCAAGCCGGCGGACAAGCTTCCCGACGACGGCCGCTCGGCTCTCGGGGCCGCCCTCGCCTCCCTGCGTGGCCGGGTCTGGGACCACCAGCCCACTTTCGTGCTGGACCTGAAGAAGGCGCTGAAGGAGCACGGCGTGACCGCCGGCGCTCCACTGGTGAAGGCCCTGACCGGGGCGATCGGCGTGCACGACCCCGAGGCGGAGGTCGTGAAGAACACGAAGGGCGAGCCGGAGCCGGACACCTCGCTGCGCGACACCGAACTGGTGCCCTTCGGCCGGGACATCCACGAGTACTTCGAGGCCGAGGTGGCCCCGCACGTGCCCGGTGCCTGGATCGACGAGTCCAAGACCAAGATCGGTTACGAGATCCCCTTCACCCGGCTCTTCTACACGTACGTGCCGCCGCGTCCGCTCGAGGAGATCGACGCTGAGCTCAAGCAGCTCACGGCCGAGATCATCGAGCTGCTGCAGGAGGTCGAGCGGTGACGGGCCACGCGTGGTTCAAGACGTTGCCAGCCGAATGGGCACTGGTAGAGCTCAAGTGGGTGGCTCGAATCTACTCGGGCGGAACCCCAGACCGTTCCCGGCCGGAATTCTGGACAGATGGCGACATCCCGTGGCTTGCGTCGGGATGCGTCAATCAGTGGAAGGTAACTGAGCCGTCGGAATACATCACCAAAAAGGGCTTCGAGGCGTCTAGTGCACGTTTCGTGCCACCTGGAGCCGTTCTGATCGGGCTTGCAGGGCAAGGAAAGACAAAGGGTACCGCCGCCCTCTCGCTCATCGAAGCGACCATCAACCAGTCCGTCGCGGCCATCGTCTGTGGATCCGCGCTGGATCCTCGCTTCTTGCACTACTGGCTCAGTGTCAACCACAGCAACATTCGTGGACTGTCTGGCGGCGACCTTCGTGACGGACTGAATCACGGCCACGTCGGGGCCATCCCCGTACCCTTGCCACCGCGGGTACTCCAGACCCGCATCGCGGACTACCTCGACCGCGAGACCGCCACGATCGACGCCCTGATCGACAAGCAGACAGCTCACGTTGGACTCTTGCGTGAGAGGCGACTTGCCGCTCAGAACAGGGCTGTCATGGGCCTGGACCTCGACTCTGACCTGATTGACGGTGAGCAGGTTCCCGTCGGATGGACTAGCGGACCAATCAAACGAGTTCTCGAATCGCTGGACTCACGCCGCGTGCCCTTGAACGCCGACGAGCGCGGTGCTCGCCAGGGATCTTTTCCGTACTACGGGGCTTCTGGTGTTATCGACAGCGTTGACGACTATCTGTTCGATGGGGATCTGGTGCTAGTTGTTGTGGGTCATGAGGTTCTTGACATGGGTACCGGGCTGAGATGAGACGAGTGGGCCTCTCCCGCAGGATGGAAGTTCCGGGCGTGTCAACTTG
>NZ_JBEPNB010000024.1:0-5725 GCF_040546065.1 Micrococcus sp. UYEF5 | reverse complement strand
CGTGGTAAGGTTTTCTAGCCCGGCCATGTGAACGGACGGTGAATGCTTCGGACACGGAGTTGACACGGTCGAAACGGATGGTCTAGGATGGAGAAGTTGCTCCAGAGCGAAACGGCCCGCGGAGCGGGTCGCTGAAGCTGGAAGCGCCTGTTGTTTGAGAACTCAATAGTGTGCCAAGTTTGTTGATGCCAATTGTTTTAACACATATTGGTTGATCATCGCCTGCCACCCCCGTGGTGTGGTGATGGTCTGCTAGGTATTGAATGGATGTCGTGGTGGTTATTTCCGGCTGCCACGGTGTTGTTCTGTAATTTTTTTACGGAGAGTTTGATCCTGGCTCAGGATGAACGCTGGCGGCGTGCTTAACACATGCAAGTCGAACGATGAAGCCCAGCTTGCTGGGTGGATTAGTGGCGAACGGGTGAGTAACACGTGAGTAACCTGCCCTTAACTCTGGGATAAGCCTGGGAAACTGGGTCTAATACCGGATAGGAGCGCCTACCGCATGGTGGGTGTTGGAAAGATTTATCGGTTTTGGATGGACTCGCGGCCTATCAGCTTGTTGGTGAGGTAATGGCTCACCAAGGCGACGACGGGTAGCCGGCCTGAGAGGGTGACCGGCCACACTGGGACTGAGACACGGCCCAGACTCCTACGGGAGGCAGCAGTGGGGAATATTGCACAATGGGCGCAAGCCTGATGCAGCGACGCCGCGTGAGGGATGACGGCCTTCGGGTTGTAAACCTCTTTCAGTAGGGAAGAAGCGAAAGTGACGGTACCTGCAGAAGAAGCACCGGCTAACTACGTGCCAGCAGCCGCGGTAATACGTAGGGTGCGAGCGTTATCCGGAATTATTGGGCGTAAAGAGCTCGTAGGCGGTTTGTCGCGTCTGTCGTGAAAGTCCGGGGCTTAACCCCGGATCTGCGGTGGGTACGGGCAGACTAGAGTGCAGTAGGGGAGACTGGAATTCCTGGTGTAGCGGTGGAATGCGCAGATATCAGGAGGAACACCGATGGCGAAGGCAGGTCTCTGGGCTGTAACTGACGCTGAGGAGCGAAAGCATGGGGAGCGAACAGGATTAGATACCCTGGTAGTCCATGCCGTAAACGTTGGGCACTAGGTGTGGGGACCATTCCACGGTTTCCGCGCCGCAGCTAACGCATTAAGTGCCCCGCCTGGGGAGTACGGCCGCAAGGCTAAAACTCAAAGGAATTGACGGGGGCCCGCACAAGCGGCGGAGCATGCGGATTAATTCGATGCAACGCGAAGAACCTTACCAAGGCTTGACATGTTCTCGATCGCCGTAGAGATACGGTTTCCCCTTTGGGGCGGGTTCACAGGTGGTGCATGGTTGTCGTCAGCTCGTGTCGTGAGATGTTGGGTTAAGTCCCGCAACGAGCGCAACCCTCGTTCCATGTTGCCAGCACGTCGTGGTGGGGACTCATGGGAGACTGCCGGGGTCAACTCGGAGGAAGGTGAGGACGACGTCAAATCATCATGCCCCTTATGTCTTGGGCTTCACGCATGCTACAATGGCCGGTACAATGGGTTGCGATACTGTGAGGTGGAGCTAATCCCAAAAAGCCGGTCTCAGTTCGGATTGGGGTCTGCAACTCGACCCCATGAAGTCGGAGTCGCTAGTAATCGCAGATCAGCAACGCTGCGGTGAATACGTTCCCGGGCCTTGTACACACCGCCCGTCAAGTCACGAAAGTTGGTAACACCCGAAGCCGGTGGCCTAACCCTTGTGGGGGGAGCCGTCGAAGGTGGGACCAGCGATTGGGACTAAGTCGTAACAAGGTAGCCGTACCGGAAGGTGCGGCTGGATCACCTCCTTTCTAAGGAGCATTAGTGCCCGTTGCATCACCGCGTGTGTGATGGCGGGTTGCTCATGGGTGGAACATCAATGAATGGTGCCAGTGGTGGTGCCGGCAGTGCTCGAGTACGTCATGCCTTTGCGGGTGTGGTTGGAATGGGTGGTGTTGGTGGCTGCGAGCTGGTGTTGGCACACTGTTGGGTCCTGGAACAGCAGGCACCCTGGCCTTGGGGTTGGGGTTGTTGTTTCTGGTCTCCGTATCTTGTGAAGCTGGCCTTGTGGGTTGGTGGATGGGGTGTGGGTTGTTGTTTGAGAACTGCATAGTGGACGCGAGCATCTTATTTTTTTGTTGCTGCATCGTTGATCGCACTGTTCCCCCTGGGGTGGTGTGTGAGGTGTGGTGATGCCGAGAATGACATCTTAGTTAGATATTGCTCATTTGAGGACTTTCATTGTGTGTGAAAGTTTCCAAGGGCGCATGGTGGATGCCTTGGCAACAGGAGCCGAAGAAGGACGTGGGAATCTGCGATAAGCCTGGTGGAGTCGATAACCGGACGTTGAGACCAGGATTTCCGAATGGGGAAACCCCGCACGACGTGTCGTGTGACCCCCGGTTGAACACATAGACCGGGTGGAGGGAACGTGGGGAAGTGAAACATCTCAGTACCCACAGGAAGAGAAAACAAAAGTGATTCCGTTAGTAGTGGCGAGCGAACGCGGATGGGGCTAAACCGTATGTGTGTGATACCCGGCAGGGGTTGCATGTGCGGTGTTGTGGGCCCCTCCTTGTCATGTCTGCCGGCATGGCGCAGTGAGGTGCGGGCATATAGACGAACCAGTGTGGATGCTGGACCGTAGAGGGTGAGAGTCCCGTAGTCGAAATGTGTTCCGCCGCTGTTGGAGGGTTGCCCGAGTAGCACGGGGCCCGAGGAATCCCGTGTGAATCTGCCAGGACCACCTGGTAAGCCTGAATACTACCTGTTGACCGATAGCGGATCAGTACCGTGAGGGAATGGTGAAAAGTACCCCGGGAGGGGAGTGAAATAGTACCTGAAACCATGTGCCTACAAACCGTTGGAGCCTCCTTGTGGGGTGACAGCGTGCCTTTTGAAGAATGAGCCTGCGAGTTAGTGATACGTGGCGAGGTTAACCCGTGTGGGGAAGCCGTAGCGAAAGCGAGTCTGAATAGGGCGATTGAGTCGCGTGTCCTAGACCCGAAGCGGAGTGATCTACCCATGGCCAGGTTGAAGCGCGTGTAAGAGCGCGTGGAGGACCGAACCCACTTCAGTTGAAAATGGAGGGGATGAGCTGTGGGTAGGGGTGAAAGGCCAATCAAACTCCGTGATAGCTGGTTCTCCCCGAAATGCATTTAGGTGCAGCGTCACGTGTTTCTTCCCGGAGGTAGAGCTACTGGATGGACGATGGGCCCTACAAGGTTACTGACTTCAGCCAAACTCCGAATGCCGGGAAGTGAGAGCGTGGCAGTGAGACTGTGGGGGATAAGCTTCATAGTCGAGAGGGAAACAGCCCAGACCACCGGTTAAGGCCCCTAAGCGTGTGCTAAGTGGGAAAGGATGTGGAGTTGCTGAGACAACCAGGAGGTTGGCTTAGAAGCAGCCACCCTTGAAAGAGTGCGTAATAGCTCACTGGTCAAGTGATTCCGCGCCGACAATGTAGCGGGGCTCAAGTACACCGCCGAAACCGTGGCATTCAGTTTTGCTGGATGGGTAGGGGAGCGTCGTTCACGAGGTGAAGCCAGCGGGTAACTTCTGGTGGATTGTGGACGAGTGAGAATGCAGGCATGAGTAGCGAAAGACGGGTGAGAAACCCGTCCGCCGGATGACTAAGGGTTCCAGGGTCAAGCTAATCTGCCCTGGGTAAGTCGGGACCTAAGGCGAGGCCGACAGGCGTAGTCGATGGACAACGGGTTGATATTCCCGTACCAGTGAAGAACCGTCCATGCTGAGCCGGTGATACTAACCGCCCGAACCATCCCGAACCCCGTCTTTGACGGGGACGGTGGTGGGGAGCGCGGGACCTGAACCGGGGAGGCAAGCGCATTAACAGGTGTGACGCAGGAAGGTAGCCGGGCCGGGCAATGGAAATGACCTGGTCTAAGGGTGTAGGGCTGCCGGTAGGTAAATCCGCCGGCTGTATGCCTGAGACCTGATGGGCGCCCACATGGTGGGTGATCCGGTGATCCTATGCTGCCTAGAAAAGCATCGGCGCGAGGTTCAAACTGCCCGTACCCTAAACCGACACAGGTGGTCAGGTAGAGAATACTAAGGCGATCGAGAGAATCATGGTTAAGGAACTCGGCAAAATGCCCCCGTAACTTCGGGAGAAGGGGGGCCCCAACCTTGAGCACCACGTGCTGGTGTGAGGGGATCGGGGCCGCAGAGACCAGGGGGAAGCGACTGTTTATCAAAAACACAGGTCCATGCGAAGTCGTAAGACGATGTATATGGACTGACTCCTGCCCGGTGCTGGAAGGTTAAGGGGACCCGTTAGCTTCGGCGAAGCGGAGAACTTAAGCCCCAGTAAACGGCGGTGGTAACTATAACCATCCTAAGGTAGCGAAATTCCTTGTCGGGTAAGTTCCGACCTGCACGAATGGAGTAACGACTTCCCCGCTGTCTCAACCATGAACTCGGCGAAATTGCATTACGAGTAAAGATGCTCGTTACGCGCAGAAGGACGGAAAGACCCCGTGACCTTTACTATAGTTTGGTATTGGTATTCGGTGTGACTTGTGTAGGATAGGTGGGAGACTGTGAAGCGGGCACGCCAGTGTTCGTGGAGTCGCCGTTGAAATACCACTCTGGTCACTCTGGATATCTAACTTCGGCCCGTGATCCGGGTCAGGGACAGTGCCTGATGGGTAGTTTAACTGGGGCGGTTGCCTCCCAAAATGTAACGGAGGCGCCCAAAGGTTCCCTCAGCCTGGTTGGCAATCAGGTGTCGAGTGCAAGTGCACAAGGGAGCTTGACTGTGAGAGTGGCAGCTCGAGCAGGGACGAAAGTCGGGACTAGTGATCCGGCGGCTCGTTGTGGAACGGCCGTCGCTCAACGGATAAAAGGTACCTCGGGGATAACAGGCTGATCTTGCCCAAGAGTCCATATCGACGGCATGGTTTGGCACCTCGATGTCGGCTCGTCGCATCCTGGGGCTGGAGTAGGTCCCAAGGGTTGGGCTGTTCGCCCATTAAAGCGGTACGCGAGCTGGGTTCAGAACGTCGTGAGACAGTTCGGTCCCTATCCTCTGCGCGCGTTGGAAATTTGAGAAGGTCTGTCCTTAGTACGAGAGGACCGGGACGGACGAACCTCTGGTATGTCAGTTGTACCGCCAGGTGCATGGCTGATTAGCTACGTTCGGGATGGATAACCGCTGAAAGCATCTAAGCGGGAAGCCGGCTTCGAGATGAGATTTCCTTGCCCCTTTGAGGGTGTGAGGCCCCCAGCTAGAACACTGGGTTGATAGGCTGGATGTGGAAGCGAGGACTGAAGACTCGTGAAGCTGACCAGTACTAATAGGCCGATGACTTACACACACTCTTATCCTATTGCTTGCTTCAAGGTGATGGGTTGGTGTTCGCGTCCACTGTGCGGTTGTCTGATTGCAACCGGCTGTCTGCTTGTTGGTGGGTGGTTGAGGTGTTTTGAATTGAATAGTGTCACTGTTGTGTGACCCGTAGGTTTCCCTGCTGTTGCCCGTGTTGAGGGTGGTGGTGTGGGGTTAGGGTTACGGCGGTCATAGCGTGGGGGAAACGCCCGGTTCCATTCCGAACCCGGAAGCTAAGGCCCACAGCGCCGATGGTACTGCAGCCGGGAGGTTGTGGGAGAGTAGGTCGCCGCCGGACATTCTTTGAGGGAGGGCCTCGCACTGTTGGTGCGAGGCCCTTCCCGCATT
>NZ_JBEPNB010000023.1:0-6256 GCF_040546065.1 Micrococcus sp. UYEF5 | reverse complement strand
CATCGGCGACTGGAAGGACGAGTACAACCACCACCGCCGGCACTCCTCGCTCGGCTACCTAACCCCAGCCGAGTACGCTCGGCAGTGCACCCATCGAATGGAAACCGGCGACTCACAGAACGTCCGGACCGAATGAAGGGGGCGGCTCACTCCTCGCTCGGCTACCTAACCCCAGCCGAGTACGCTCGGCAGTGCACCCATCAAATGGAAACCGACGACTCACAGAACGTCCGGACCGAATGAAGGGGGCGGCTCACACCCACATAGGAGCGGCACGAAACCCGGGACGCTTCAAGGAGACCGTGAACGGGCTCTACAAGGCCGAGCTCATCCACGCCAAGCGGGTGTGGGAGTCGACCGAGGCGGTCGAGCTGGCCACCATGGGGTGGGTGCACTGGTGGAACACCACCCGCCTGCATGAGGCCCTTGGCTATCACACTCCCGCAGAGGTTGAGGCGGCTTACACTCACGATCAGGATTCAGCGCCCGTTGCATCCTGACCTCGGAACGGAACCCAGGGCGCTTCAGTGAGCAGTAGTCCGGGGAGGCCGACGACGCCTGCGCCTGAGGCGTTCCCTTTCACCTCCACGACGGCGCCCGCGCCCTACCGCGCGAGGGTGCGGGCGCCGTTGTGCGACGTGAGGGCTGGGCCACGAGCCTTAATCCGCTGGTCAGCTTCCCGTTCGAAAGAATCACCCTCAGGCATGATGTTGCCGTTTGCCTTCCCATCCCTCTGACACTGCTGAGGCCACCATGACCAATCCGTCCGTCTATCCCCGCGGCTACCGCCCCCGACACGCGGCTGATGGGCCCGATTCGACTCCTGTGGTGGCCCGAAGGCAGGCGGACTGGCGACCGGAGATCCAGGGTTTGCGCGCGGTAGCCGTCCTTCTGGTGGTGGTGTTCCACATCTTCACGGACAGGGTGTCGGGCGGCGTCGACATCTTCCTGTTCATCTCGGCTTTCTTCCTGACAGGCTCCTTCACCCGCAAGATGGAGGCTGGAAGGCCCCTCGCGGTGGGGCGCTACTGGCTTCACGTCTTCACGCGCCTCATGCCCATGGCGGTGCTGACGATCTTGCTTACCTTGGTTGCCGTTGCCACGGTGTATCCGCTGGCCGACCGTGCTTCGTGGCGGACGGAGGCGCTGGCGTCGGCCCTCTACGTGGAAAACTGGGCCCTGGCGTTCAATGCCGTCGACTACTACGCCGCCGACAACACCTCGCTGTCCCCCTTCCAGCATTTCTGGTCGCTGTCGGTCCAGGGGCAGGTGTTCATCCTGTGGCCGCTCCTCTTCCTTGTCTCAGCCCTGGTGGCCCGCCGCACCGGGGCGCGGCCCCGAGCCGTCCTCACGACTGCGTTCGCCTCGGTGTTCGTCGTGTCCCTGCTGTGGTCGGTGACCCAGACCTCCCAGAACCAGGCGTTCACGTACTTCGACACTCGGGCTCGCCTATGGGAGTTCGCCCTCGGTTCCCTCCTGGCGCTCGTCCTTCCATTCATTCACCTGGGACGGCGCACACGGGTGTTCCTCGGCTGGGCAGGGCTCGCGAGCATGATCGCCGTCGGCGTCGTGGTGGACGTCCAGGGCGCCTTCCCCGGCTGGATCGCGCTGTGGCCGCTGATGTCGGCCACTGCTGTGATCGTCGCGGGCACCAGCGGCTCCCATTTCGGTGTGGACCGGGTACTGGCTTCCCGCCCGCTCACCCGCTTGGGTGACTCCGCCTACGCTCTCTACCTCATTCACTGGCCGCTGCTCATCACCTATTCCGTCCTCACGGGGTCACAGAAACCCGGCGCGGCCGCAGGCGTCGTTCTCGTCGTCGTCTCCCTCGGCGCGGCCCTCCTCCTCTCGGTGCGCGTGGAGCGTCCGCTACGAGCGTGGGGCTGGCCCCAGACGGCCGCCTGGCGGTCCGCCGTCGTACTGGGGACCTGCGCCGCTCTCGTTGTGGCGCCGGTGACCCTGTGGCGCGGCGCCGAGGCAGCGGAGTCCGCACGAGTCCTCGAGGCGGCCGACCGGAACAACCCGGGCGCCGCCGTCCTGCGCCCCGACTACGAGCCAGCTGGAGACCCCGGTGCCCCCGTTCTGCCCGTGGTGGAGGGACGGTACCCCTTCCCCGAGTACCCCGAGGAGTGCGACCCCGCCCTGGAAGCACAGTTGACCGAGGTCGGAGCCGAGTCGTGCCATGTCCTCGTCCCACAAGCAGATCCGGCCGGCGTCGTGCTGATGGCCGGCAACAGCCACGTGATGCAGTGGTCCCCCGCTCTCCGGCGCCTCGGTGAGGAAAGACGGCTGGAGGTCGTCAGCTATACGCGGGGCAGCTGCCTGGTAGCGCCGATGGAGGAGCAGGTGGACGACTCCCCGAAGTGCCCGGACTTCCTCGCGGACCTCAACCTGGTCGTGGAGCATGTACGCCCGGACGTCGTCTTCATGCAGGGCACACGCAGCACCTATGAGGACGAGGAGATGCTCACCCCGGGGATGGTCGGGCGGATGGAGGAGATTGCGGGGACGGGTGCCCATGTCCTCGCACTCCGGGACAACCCCCGGTTCGCGGCCGGATCACCCACAACCTGCGGAAGGACACACGGGATCGATGCGGCGACATGCCGCTGGACGCATACCGTGCTCGATCCGAACACCAGCCCCCTGACCGGACTGGCCGATGCTCATCCCCGCATCGCGCAGGTGCAGCTGAACGACATGATCTGCCCGGGCCGTCAGTGCCAGCCCACGGTGGGCAACGTCCATGTGTACTGGGACGACAACCACCTCACCCCAACGTATGTAGAGACTCTTGCTCCCGTCTTCATCGAGCGTGCGCTGGCGGCCCTGGAGCATGACGGCATGCGTCTAGGACGCTGAGGCTCTCTCGAGCGCGCTGATCAAGGGATGGGAATGGTGCGGGTGTTGATGACACCCTCAGTCCGTTCCCGCTCCTCTATCGGCCTCGAAGAGGTGGGCAGCATGCGGAGCAGAACTACGGCGCCGGGCGCGCCCAGGGCGTGTCTGACACCAGCTTCAACCATGTGACCCCAGTGGTCAGGCGCTCGGCGGGCCGGTAGATGATCGTGCACTCGTCATACCTGGCCACCCGTCCGCGCGACTGCTGCAGGGGCGCATACTGACGTTCGATGACATTGCGGCCCCTACAGGCGACTGCGTCGAAGCCGACGGGGCACCCGCTGCTGCAGCCACGACGCCTGCGGTGGCCCTGATGGTCAGCTCACACGGGGATGACCGCCGCGGCTGCCCAAGCAGTGGAGTCGGCATCGGTCAATCCCCTGCCTGGCTCAGGCGATCAAGCTGGCCAATGGCATTCCTGCCCCCGCGTCGAGCTGATGGATCTTCGTGCTCAACCTGCCACGTGAGCGTCCGATACCGCGACCGGCAGGTTCATCCCGCAGATTCCCGTAGTTCGATCCATCCCCTGCATGGCGGGCAATGTCCGTGGCGTGCTGATGAGCGTGGGCGATCGCGGAGTCCAGTCCGGACCGATCCATCGATGAGGCCCTGGGCGTCGCTGGCGGCCGCCAATGTTGCTAGCACCTCATGCCAGGTGCCCGCAGCTGCCATCCGCCAGCACCAGGTCAGCGCGGTCTGCCAGGGCCCGTAGACCTCGGGCATATCCCGCTACGGAATCTCGTGCCGATGCGGGTAGATGGTCGCCTCGATCATCGCCCGGACATCGGCGAACGGCCGGCCCTGCCGGCTGGCCCGGGCCGGGCCGGGCCAGGCCGGGTGCATCGAAGTGGTCGGCGGCTCCCCATGGGCGTCGGAGAGCGCCTGGATACGAGAGATGCGATCCAGGGCGTCAGCTGGCCCCTGGATTCATTGCCAGACACATTCGAGGCTCCGTCGTCCTCCAGGCACGAAGAAGCCCCCGCACCGATCTGGTCGGTGCAGGGGCCTCTGCTCGGCTCCCCCGGTTGGATTCGAACCAACAACCCTTCGATTATTACTGAAGTTGAACAGGCTCTGTAGTGGGTCACCGAACACCGCAGTGGGGACCGTCATGGCCAGGGCGAGCACCAGCTCGTGTTGATCGACAAGACAGTCCTGATACTCGTCGATGAACAGGTGGGTATAGCTGACTTTGAGCATCTTCCCCACTGCCCTGCTGGTGGCTGTCCGCGCCGCTGCGCGATGGTATTCGGCAGACTTGCTCCAGTCGGGACCACCGGACACGTCGAGCCCCGCGAGACTCGGGAAGTGGGCAATCAGGTCATACGACCATGAATCGATTGTGCGCACGACGACTTGGTCGCTGGCAACGCCAAACTTTTTCATGCGGCGGCGAAGGGCGTCCACACCAGCATGCGTATGCGTCAACACGAGGCATGTCCCGCCTTGCTGGGTAGCTTTTGCCACACTGGCCGCGATCAGCTCGGTCTTCCCAGCACCGGCGGGAAGAGCCACCGAACAGGGTAGTGCCCTGAGTACAACTTCGACTGCTTTCGAGATGGGAGGGTCCTCAACCATCGAAGGACCCCTCCGAAGACTCCGCTGGCGGCTCGGATTCCGCGGCGTAAGCGAAGGTCTGCAGATCGTCGATCACCTTCATCAAGTGGGTGCTGTCCAAATCAGCCCAGTGCCTGATGACGACCTCGGCAAGTTCTTCGCCTCTATCTTCGCGCTTGAACCACTCCTTATCCCTGGCAGTCGCCGCGGCCGCGATGGCACCGCGGATCTCGGTTTCATTGACACCGGCCTGTGCCTGCCATGAAGCGAAGTCGGTTCCAGTCAGCTGATCGTTGTTCAGACTTGCGCCGACATTAGCTCGAATGGAATGCTCACCCCTGATCTCTACGGCTAGGTCAACGAGTGCCTGCAGCCCCTTGGCGCCGAGAGTCTGAATGATCTCATCTTCGATCGCATTGCCCGGACCCCAGCGGTATACGCTTACGCCGGAGTCCATTGCCTGCCTCACCGATTTGTCAATAGCGCGGTCGTCATTATCCACTAGCAGGCAGGCTGGGTAGCCGAGCTGCTGGAAGTGCTGGGCTCGCTTGGTCGACTGGGTCCCTCCCCCTCCATTCACCAACACGACGCCAAGCGAAGCAGCACCAGGCTGCTCAGCGGCGATCCGCTGGGCGTCCCAGTGACGAAGCAGGCCGCGCAGGAAACCCACCTCGGTCGCACCCTCTCCGACAAGTACGCGACGGCCAAGGAGCGCCTCTGGGGCAATACGGAACGTGCCCTGCACGTTGTCGAGGTCTTCAGGAACCGGCTGGCAGGTGGTCACGCCAGTTCCATCCGCGCGGACTACGACGAGATCGACGGCGCTCAGCGTCTTCACCGCGATGGGAGAGTGGGTGGTCATAATGACTTGCAGGTTGCCCCCTTCAGTTCGCTTCTTGAGGTGGTGGAGGACTTGCGCCAGTCGGTGCGGCTCGAGCCCGTGTTCGACCTCGTCGATGGCAATGATCGAGCCGTCGTCCATCGCCTGATCCTGGATCGACAAGCTTGTTAGCCGGCGCGTGCCGAGCCCGAGGCTCGACAGAGGCACGTCACCGTCATGAAGCATCAGCGAATGTGTGGAGGTGGCCGAGCCTGGCTCGAGACCAGGCCGCAGCTCATCAAATTTCCCTGCACCGAAGTTCCCGGCCGACCGCTGAACTTTGGAAGCTGCATCATGTAGGGCGCTCGACTGGGCGTCGAAGACTGCTCTCCGCGCTTCACGGTGGGCATCGAGAACGACAGACGAAGCCCCATCGCTACCATCGGTCAGGCCAGACAGGGCCGATCCGCGCGCCCAGCGAAGGTGGAGGTCGGCCCGTTCACCCAGGCGGAAGAAGCCGAGCTGGCGACGTTGGCTGGCGGAAATCGGGCGGGCGTCTTCAGAGTCGGGGCGCACGACCTCCCACGTCGGATCGAGTTCTGGGGTCACGGTCAGCCTGACGACGAGGCACTCATCGGCCTCCTCGACAGGGTCGTGGACGAGAGTGCCGCCCGGCAGGATGCCTGAGCGGTCTTTGCCAAGCTGGCTCTCCTTGACGAGATTGTCCGGGAGGTTCGTGATCGTTGCCTCGATGACGATGTTCTTGGTTAGGTCAAGGTCGAAGAAATCGGCATCCGTGAACTGCGGGCTGTAGTTCGGGCTGAGTACCAGCCCGATCGCGTCCAACAATGTGGTCTTGGTGCTGTCGCCAGCTCCCACCAAACGGGCGTGTCAACTTGTCTGTGTAAGCGGGGTGGTCACAGGTAGGGGTTGATCCGGTCGGGGTAGGCCGCGGCGAGCTGGGCGAGGGCCTGCTTC
>NZ_JBEPNB010000022.1:0-6265 GCF_040546065.1 Micrococcus sp. UYEF5 | reverse complement strand
AAGCAGGCCCTCGCCCAGCTCGCCGCGGCCTACCCCGACCGGATCAACCCCTACCTGTGACCACCCCGCTTACACAGACAAGTTGACACGCCCGGTCTCGGTCCGCACCCTGCAGCGCTGGGCCGCCGAATACCGGGCGGACTCCTCCGCGGCCGGCTTGCAGCGCAAGGCCCGCAGCGACCGCGGCCAACGCCGGCTGCCTGCGGAGCTGATCGCGGTGATCGAGGCCCTGGCGCTGCGCCGCCCGGCGCCGACGACCAGGTTCATCCACCGCCGGGTGTGCGATCTGGCCCCGGAGCGCGGCTGGGCACCCCCGAGCTACTCGAGCGTGCGCAGCGTGATCGCCGCGATCGACCCCGGGCTGCGCACCCTGGCCCTGGAGGGAGACACCGCCTACCGGGACCGATACGAGCTGGTGCACCGCCGGTCGGCGGTGAGGCCCAATGAGCAGTGGCAGGCCGACCACACCCTGCTCGACGTGGCGATCCTCGACAACCGGGGGCGCCCGGTGCGGCCGTGGCTGAGCGTGATCCTCGACGACTACTCCCGCGCGGTCGCCGGCTACACCGTCTTCACCGGCGCCCCGAATGCCGAGCAGACCGCCCTGGCCCTGCACCAGGCCGTGCGAGCCAAGCCCGACCCGCGGTGGCCGGTCCAGGGGTTGCCCGAGGTGCTCTACAGCGACCACGGGGCCGACTTCACCAGCACCCGGCTGGACCGGGTCTGCCTGGACACCCACATCCGGCTCATCCACTCCCGCGTCGGGGTCCCGCAGGGGAGGGGCAAGATCGAACGCTTCTACGGCACGATCACCACCGAGGTGCTCCCGCACCTGCCCGGGCACATCCCGCACGGCACCGGCGGCACCCCCACCTCACCACCTGCCCTGAGCCTGGAGCAGCTCGACGCAGTGGTCCAGCGCTACCTGATCGAGGACTACCACGCCCGGGTGCACTCCGAGACCGGACAGGCCCCCGCCGCCCGCTGGATCGGGGCCGGGTGGATCCCGCGCACCCCGGCCCGGGGCGAGGATCTCGACCTGCTGCTGCTCACCGCTGCGACCACCCGCATCGTCCAGCGCGACGGCATCCGCTTTCAAGGCACCCGCTACATCTGCCCGGTGCTGGCCGCCTACGTCAGTGAGACCGTGACCATCCGCTACGACCCCCGCGACGCCGGCGAGGTGCGCGTCTACCACCAGGACACCTACCTGTGCCGGGCGATCGCCCCCGAACTGGCCGCTGAGACCATCACCCTCCAACAGCTGCAGCAGGCCCGGGGCGCCCGACGCGCCGCGCTCAAGCAGCAGCTGCGCGCCCGGCGCAGCCTCGCCGACGCCCTGCCCGCCGACGACCGCTGGGCACCACCACCCGCCCCGGCGCCGGGCCCGACGGCAGACCCGCCGGCGGAGCCGGCGCCCCGACACCGGTTGCGGACCTATGCCACCGACTGAGCCCGACTCCTCCCGGAGCCTGCTGGGCAAGGACGACGACGGCCGGCGCTTCCTCTCCGGCACGTTCGGGGAAATCGCAGCCTTGGGCCCACCCCCGGACCCCGCATCACCCCTGCTCCTTCCCACCCGGGAGCACCGCCGTTTCACCGAGTTCGCCGACACCGTCCGCGCCCACCGCTACATCGGCCTGTGCTGGGGCCCACCCGGGGTCGGCAAGACCCTCTCGGCCCGCCACTACGCCGGGGCCCCGCAATGGGAGCAGTGGCAAAGAGACCTGGGCGAGGACCGCGAGCCCGGCCCCATCCCTGAGCAGGTCCTGCAGGCCCGCACCGCGCTGTGGACCCCGACCGTCACCGCCAGCCCCCGACAGGTCGACCAAGCCCTCCCGCGGGCCTGCCAACAGATCTCCTACGCCATCGACTACCACCACCACGGCCGCGTCGACCCGTTCGTGCACCCCGACTCGCGTTCCTCCGGGCTCACCGAGCTGCTCATCATCGACGAGGCCGACCGGCTCAAGACCACCGGCCTGGAACAGGTCCGCGACTACTACGACCGCCACACCCTCGGGGTGATCCTCATCGGAATGCCCGGCATCGACAAACGCCTGGCCCGTTACCCCCAGCTCTACAGCCGTGTGGGCTTCGCCCACGAATACCGCCCCCTCACCCCCGAAGAGCTCACCGCCGTCCTGAACCGCCGCTGGCACACCGACGGACTCGCCGGCGAGGACGACGAGTTCACCCAGGCGGTCGCGATCGCCACCATCGCCCGGATCACCGGCGGCAACTTCCGTCTCGTCGACCGCCTCCTCACCCAGATCCAACGCATCCTCACGATCAACCAGTTGGCCACCGTCACCCCCGAAGTGGTCGAAGCCGCCCGCGAGTCACTCCTGATCGGTCACTGAGCACACGGGCCGGCCACCAGCTCCTGAGATCCACCGGCCAGGCAATCGCCTCTGGCAGCGACTCCTCGAAAGGGCCCCCGGGTCTGGGGCACATACGGTCGTGCACATGACATTGCCGCGGTGACGTCTTGACCTTCCTCTTCAGGGGAAGGTGCAGGCTGGGCACAGCACAGCACCGCACACAGACGGCCCGTCGGGGCCTTCATCACGGACTTACGGAGGCCGGTCATGCCTGAGACGGGAACGCACGAAGTGGACCTGGCGATCATCGGTTCCGGCGGTGGTGCGTTCGCCGCCGCGATCCGGGCCACCAATCTCGGCAAATCAGTGGTGATGATCGAGCGTGCCACGGTCGGGGGCACCTGCGTGAACACCGGGTGCGTGCCGTCGAAGGCGCTGCTGGCCGCCGCCGAGGCCCGCCACGTGGCGCTGGACGCCACAGGACGGTTCCCCGGTCTGAGCACGTCGGCCGCCGGGGTGGACATGCCCGGGCTAATCGTCGGCAAGGACGCGCTGGTGGAGGGAATGCGCTCGGACAAGTACCTGGATCTGATCGCCGACTACGGCTGGGAACTGGCCACCGGCGAAGCGGTGTTCACCGGCACCGCCGAGGATCCGGCGCTGGAGGTCACCGGAGCCGACGGTTCCTGCCGCCGGGTGCGGGCGGCCCACTATCTGGTGGCCACCGGCTCCACCCCGATCGTCCCGGAGATCGAGGGTCTGGATCAGGTGGAGTATCTGACGTCGACCACGGCCATGGAGTTGGACGAGGTGCCGGAATCGCTGCTGATCATCGGTGGCGGGTACGTGGGCCTGGAGCAGGCTCAACTCTTCGCCCGCCTGGGCTCGATGGTCACCATGGTCGTGCGGTCCCGGCTGGCCTCCCATGAGGAACCCGAGGTCTCCCGGACCCTGAGGGGCGTGTTCGCCGAGGAGGGCATCCGGGTGATCCCCCGGGCCACCGTCTCCTCCGTGACGCCCGACCGGGACACCGGGGAGGTGGTGGCCACCGTCACGGGCCCGGGCGGGCAGGACACCCTGCGGGCGGGCCGGCTCATGGTCGCGGTCGGGCGCCGTCCGGTCACCGAGAACCTGGGCCTCGGCTCGGTCGGGGTGGACACCGGGGCGCGCGGGGAGATCCTCGTCGACGCCCGGATGGCGACCTCGAATCCGAAGGTGTGGGCGGCCGGGGATGTGACCGGGCACCCCCAGTACGTCTACGTGGCCTCGGCCCACGGGGTCACCGCGGTGGAGAACGCCTTCCACCACACCGGCCAGCAGATCGACTACACCCACCTGCCGCGGGTCACTTTCACCTCCCCGGCCATCGCGGCGGTGGGCATGACCGACCAGCAGGCCCGGGAAGCCGGCCTCCGGTGTGAATGCCGGGTGCTGCCCCTGGAGTACGTGCCCAGGGCGCTGGTCAACCGTGACACCCGCGGGTTCGTGAAGATGGTCGCCGAGGCCGAGACTGGGCGGATCGTGGGTATCACCGCGGTGGCCAAGGACGCCGGGGAGCTTGCCGCGGCCGGGGTCTACATCTTGTCCGCGGGCATGACGGTGGATCAGGTCTCCACCCTGTGGTGCCCGTACCTGACGATGGCCGAAGGCCTCAAGATCGCCGCCCAGTCCTTCCGCACCGACGTCTCCAAACTCTCCTGCTGCGCCGCGTGAGGATCGGTCGGCCTCGAGCATCGAGCACAGCCGGGAGCTGACGACTCAGCAGGCACTGTAACGGAAGGGGAAGTCATGGCCCAGAGGTTGATCGTCATCGGTGGGGACGCCGCGGGGATGAGCGCGGCCTCCGCCGCCCGCCGCCAGCTGCCCCAGGACCAGTTGGAGATCGTGGCCTTCGAGCGGGGCCACTACACCTCGTATTCGGCCTGCGGGATCCCGTACTTCATCGGCAAGGACGTCGCCGACACCACGGAGCTGATCGCCCGTACCCCGCAACAGTTCCGCGACCACCACGCCATCGACGCCCGCACCGGTCACGAGGTCCTGGAGATCGACCTGCACCGCCGCGCCGTGCTCGTGCGCGACCTGACCGCCGGCCGGGAGGCCTGGGAGGGTTTCGATCAGCTCATGGTCGCCACCGGGGCCACCCCGGCCCGCCCGCCACTGCCCGGGATCGATGCGGCCGGTATCCACGGGGTGCAGACCCTCGACGACGGCCTGGCCCTGCGGGCGGTGCTGGAGCGGGACCGGCCGGGCCGGGCGGTGGTCGTCGGGGCCGGCTACATCGGCCTGGAACTGGCCGAGGCCCTGTCCGCCTGGGGCGTGGACATCACCGTGATCGGACGCCCCCCGGCCCCACTGCCGGGCCTGGACCCGGACATGGGCGCGCTCATCGCCACCGCGATGGAAGGGTACGGGATGGAGGTGCGGATGGAGGAGACCGTCACCGGCTTCGAGACCCACACCGGGAAGGTCACCGCCGTGGTCACCGATCAGGCCACCATCCCCACCGAGCTGGTGATCCTCGGCCTGGGGGTGACCCCGAACACCACCCTGGCCGCCGACGCCGGGATCCCCCTGGGCGAGACGGGGGCGATCGCCGTGGACCGCCGGCTGCGCACCGGCATCGAGGGGGTGTGGGCCGGCGGGGACTGCGTGGAGAAGTTCCACCGCGTCTCCCGCCGCCACGTGGCCCTGCCGCTGGGTACCCACGCGAACAAGGAGGGCCGCACCGCCGGGATCAACCTCGGCGGCGGCTACGCCACCTTCCCCGGGGTGCTCGGCACCGCCGTGACCAAGATCTGCGACATCGAAGTCGGACGCACCGGCCTCGGCGAGGTCGAAGCGCAGGCGGCCGGCTTCGACCCCGTCACCGCCGTGGTCGACTCCACCACCCGGGCCGGCTACTACCCCGGGGCCAAACCCATCCGCACCAAACTCATCGCCGAACGCGGCACCGGACGGCTGCTCGGCGCCCAGATCGTCGGGGAAGAAGGCGCGGCCAAGCGCATCGACGTGCTCTCCGTGGCGCTGTGGCACGAGACCCCGGTGGAAGAGCTGCTCAACATCGACCTCTCCTACGCCCCGCCGTTCTCCCCGGTGTGGGACCCGGTGCTCATCGCCGCGCGCAAGACCTGGCAGGCCGTCGAGACCGACCGCGCCCGCACCGAACCCGGATGACCACCGGCCCCTCCAGGGGCAGGCAGTGCCCTGCCCCCGGAGCCTTCCTCTACCGTGGAAGGCCACAGACCAGTCCAGGATCGAGGTGCGCACCGTGCGGATCGGTGAAGCGGCCGCAGCCGCCGGCATGACCACCAAAGCCCTACGGTTCTACGAACAGCACGGGCTGCTGCCCCCGGTGCACCGCGGCCCCAACGGGTACCGCGACTACCCACCCGAGGCCCTCGCCCGCCTGCAGTTCATCCGCCGAAGCAAGGCCGCCGGACTCAGCCTGGCCGAGATCCGGAACATCCTGCAGATCCGCGACGCCGGGCAGGCCCCCTGCGCCCACGTAGCCGCACAGCTCGCCCAGCAACTCACCGACCTCGACCAGCACATCGCTGAGCTCACCGCCCTGCGGGCCTCCGCGGCCGAGCACTACCAGGCCGCCTCCCAAGGCGACCCCACCCAGTGCGATCCCGCCCAAATCTGCAGCTACCTCTGAGCCCACAGCCGCACCACGGCCGCCAAATACCTCTGTCAGAACACCGCCATTCACCGTCGACAGTCACAACGTCGTCGAGGACTGAGCTCGCTCGACGTACGGTGAAGGATCCCCTTACGGGCATGCGATCTGGGCTGACGCCTGTGATCGAGTGTTCAGTTTGCGCTGTATAGTTCAGTCCATGCTGACTATTGCTTCGCGTCTCGACGTGATGAACCGCCTGGGTCGTGCACTGGCCGACCCCACTCGATCCCGGATCATCTTGACCCTGCTCGACCAT
>NZ_JBEPNB010000021.1:0-7553 GCF_040546065.1 Micrococcus sp. UYEF5 | reverse complement strand
ACAACAGGCCCAGGAAGGTCCTGGACTGGAAGACTCCCGCGGAGGTCTTCGCCGAGCAGCTACGCTCGCTCTCAACGCACGGTGTTGCAACGACCAGTTGAACCCGCCCAGTTCCGCTCGGCCCTATTCCAGGACGCCCTCACCACCCACGGGCTGATCGGGTCCATGGGTCAGGTCGGTGCTGCCGGGGACAACGCGGCAATGGAATCCTTCTTCGCGTTGCTGCAGAAGAACGTGCTGGACCGACGCGACTGGGACACCCGGGACGAGCTGCGGGCCGGGATCATCACCTGGATCGAGCGAACCTACCACCGCCGCCGCCGGCAGGTGCGCCTGGGCCGATTGACGCCGGTCGAGTACGAGTTGATCATGGACCACACGCCCGCAGACGCGGCGTGAAGACGACTGTCACCTACACGTGCACCAGTCCCTCCTTCCTCTGGTGTACAGCCGGCCATCGGGTGAGAATCCAAACATCACCGGCGTGCGCAGGCAGAGGAGACCCACATGAGCCAAGAGCAACCACCACCCCGGCATCGTCTCCATGAACCCCAGCAGATCAAGCAGGCCTTGTTCTCAGACCCTGCTGACGACGCCCCAGCCACCTATCTCTGGTCCAAACCAAAGAGAGGCCGTTGCCGACGCTGTCGACTGCCGATCATCTGGATTTACACCGAACGCGAAGCACCCTGGCCCTTCCAGCCGGAAGAGTACGAGAGCGCTGGATTGCCCCCTAAGGCTCAGTGGCGCCTTCCTCGACGTCGGAAGATCATCGCCATCCAACGCCCCGCAGAACGCCCCACCGACAAGGTGCTCATCCCACACACGCATGTCTGCCCCTTCGATGAGGACTCAGACTCTCCGGCCTTGCTCCGCATCCAGAACGAGCTGCGTGCCAGCCTCGAGGAAAGCGACACGGAGGAGAAGCTCTCCTGAACAAGCAGAATCCCCACTTGGTGGACAACACGGAGCTCACGCTCTGCCACACGGAGGAGGAGCCATCACCAGCTCCCGCCCTGGCCAACGCGATATGTACGCCTAGGCCCGAGGGATTGCAGTACCGCACTAACGCATCACCGCGTGCGGCACTGCGTTAGTGCGGGTTATCCTGCCCTCATGGCACCAGCTCCTGTCACCATCGCGTTCATCGCCTCCAAGGGAGGCGTGGGCAAGACCATGGGAACCATCTGCCTCGCCGCCGCCCTGACCCACACCGGCCACAGCGTCGAAGTCCTCGACGCCGATCCCCAGGGCTCGGCCAGCGAGTGGCTGGAGATCGCAGCCGAAGAACGCCCCACAGGCTCGCCCATCCCCTTCACCTACCGGGCCGTGAACCTCTCCGACCTCAAACGGCTGCGCCCGAGCACGGACTTCGTCGTGATCGACACCCCACCGGGCACCCCCGACGTCCAGTCCGCCGCTGCCGCAGCGGCCGACCTGGTCATCATCCCCACCACTCCCAGCGCCGACGACATCGCCCGCACCTGGGCCACCGTCGACGCCCTGGGCCCCACCGTGCGCCTGGTGGCCCTGCTGAACCAGGCCAACCCCCGCACCAAGCTCTTCACCCAGGTCGTGGACCTGCTGGCCGCCGAGAACGTCCCGCAGCTGGCCACCACGATCCCCACCCGCGAGAGCTTCAAGCACACCCACGGCACCTACCCCACCCGTACCGCGCTCGGCCCCTGGCTCCAGGTCGCCGAGGAGATCCAGGAGATGACCCGCCCGTGAGCACCAAGCCCACCCCCGGCGCCGCCCGCGGACGCCGCACCACCACCCCGGCCACCCCCACCGACGGCCCGGACATGACCCTGGCCTACGCCGCCCACGCCCAGGCAGCCGCCGAGCCCATCAAGGCCACCTCCATCCGCCTACCCGAACGCCTGCACAAGCACCTGCGCCGGCACAGCGTCGAGGTCGGGGTGCCCATGTCCCAACTGATCATCCAGGCCATCGAAGCCAAGTACCCCGAAGACTGACCGCAATACCGCAGTGCCGCGCGCATGAATGAGGTAGTGCGGTACTGCGTTAGAGACGCCTCTTCCCATGTCTGACTAAGAGCGATACGCACTGAGTAGCTGCCGGTTGACCATCCAGGAGCCGGGGGATACTGAAAGGCCTCCATCCCTCAATCGACCAAGTCAGGGGAGGTCTCTGGACGGGAGAACAGATAGTTCACTCAGCCGCGCGGCGCAAGAACGAACTCGCCACAACGGACCGAACGCAAGCAGACGGAGTGAGCATCGAGGGGATGTGCAGTGGACCACGGAGAAGACCGCTTCCCGCTGGGATACCCCACCACATACTTCATCCTCCAGGTCAGCTAAGCCCGACCCCGGCGGGGAACGTCCACCTCCCCTCCTGTTGCTGCCACCGCATGACAGGGGGCCTCGCCTGCAACTTGTGTGATGTACAGCACGCAGATAGGCTTCGATGCGTCAGATGACAAGCTGAATATTGGAGGGGATTATTTTCGATCGACGTCAAGCCATGCGTGGTCTTTCGGGAGCGTTGGTTTCTGGGGGTCTGATTGCAGTCGCTGCGCCGACTTTGGCGGGCGCCGGGCAGCCGATTGGACGGCCGCCTCATGCTGGGCGACGGCCGCCTCAGTCGGCGTGGCGCAAGCCGCAGTCCTCCTACACGGAAGATGAGCAGCTCGACATGATTCTGAGGGCGCTGGATTCGATGCCTGAAGAGCTTAAGCGAGCTGATCCTCACACATACCCGGGATACAGCGAGAAAATCGCGCCTTACCTTGAAGGCCTCACGACAATTCAGACTCCAGTGGATTCATCTGGCGACGCTGAGGCAAGTCCAGCGTTTAATGTTTTTGGATGCTCGCTGGCGCTTGGCAATTTCGTCGTTCAGTTCGGGTTCCCCGTATTCAAGATCATTGCTTGGATTAAGAAGGCGCGGAGCCTTTGGGGCGGAGTTAGCGGCATTTGGCGTGCAATTCGTTCCGGTCAGGCTGCCGCTGAGATCGGTGAGGATGCCGTGAATGTTCTCTCCGAACTCCTGGGGGTTCCCGGGCTTGTGGAGGCTTGCCTGAGCTGATGTCAGGGCTAATCCCAAACAGGGGGAGGGGTTCCTTTCCGAAGGAAGGGGGCCCCTCCCATGTCGTTCCTATTTCCTTGGCCGTAGGGGGACACTTGTCTACTGCGGCGCTACTGTCCCCGGTGGTCTGGTTGTTTTGGTGGCTGTTGAGCAAGCTCCTCTCCAGCCCTTTGAGCGGATCTCTTTCCCTTGCCCTCACTGCTGCTGCTGTAGTGGTTAGTTCTATTGTCGTGACTTTGTGTGAGCGGCCCTTTACTGTTTCTGCTGGTCACTCAGACCCAGGCGGGTGGGGCTATGCAATTTGGGGGTTCGTTATTCCCCCACTTGTGGGGGCAATGGTGGGGTGGTTCGTTTCTCCGGGTCACGCTGCGTGCGGAGCTATCGCGATGTTCACAGTCTTTGGGACTGAAGCATTGTTATTAAAGACGTGGCGGCCCGGTATGAGTGATGAGGAAATTCGGCAAGCTTGGAGCAAGACCAAGAAAATGACGGAGGAAATGGCCGCTGAAGATCGAATCGAGAGGGGATGGCTGACGCCGCCCAGGAAGTGGAATGATCAGTAGGTTCAGTGTGTCCCATGCCCATTTTGACAGCGATGTCAGCGCTATAACCGCACCACCGCGCTACCGCAGCACCGCACGGGTGAATGCGGTACTGCGGTACTGCGTTAGTTGCACTACTTCCCCGGTCTGACCACGGGTGATGTGTGCTGGGCGCTGCCGATGGGTCGCGCGTGGACCGGGCGGAAGTGAAATCCCCTTGCCCCCTATTGACCAAGACAAGGGCGGGGTGACCATACCCGGACAGGAGAACAGGCGGCTCACTCACCGTCGCGGCCCTCGAAGAAGAACACCGCGACGGGTCTCACCCTACGGAGAAGAACCGGCCCGGACCACGGGTATCCACAGGGCGTGGGCCGTTCAGGGCTGGCCGGTCTCGGTGGTGTTGAGGGCCTTGTAGATCGTGGTCCGGGAGACTCCGAACGCGCGGGTCACCACGGCCTGGACCGCGGCGGTCTTCTCCTGGTCTAGCTTTGTCACAGGCTGACCCCGTCCAGGCGGGTATACCCACTAGGCGCATGTGTCAGAGCCAGTTGGGTGCTGCTGGACAGAGGTGCCAGGGTGCGATCTTGCTTGACAGGGTTGCCCATCATCGCGCTCGACGGATTCGTCGATCCGGCCTTCTCCAACCGCGCGCTGGCTCGCTTACCCGTTGGGCTTGGCCTCGGATTCATGGACGTCATTCTGGAGTAGCGCGATGATCTGCTTTGCGGTTTCACTCCGGTGGTCCTGTGAGATGGGCCTGCTTCCGATCAGGTCGTTGACCCAGAGCCCGTCAGCAGCGAGCAGGGCGAGCGAGGTCATCTGGTCGCGCTCAGCTTCGTCTCGTTCGCTACGTCCGGTCCATCGGTCGATGAGGTCTTCCCAGATCGCCTTGTGCTGGGTGTGCTGGCTGTCGAGAATCATCTGGAACTCGGCGCGGGAGGCGGCTGTCGAACAAGTGAGTATGTAGGCGGTCAGGCGCTCCATCGGCGTTGCCTCAGCGGTCGGCTTTCCACAGGCGATCTCTAACTGCCGCTCCCAGCGATCAGCGAGTCTCTGGTGGATCGCAGCGATCAAGTCGTCTCGTGACGGGAAGTGGTAGATGATCCCGGCCCTGGTGATCCCTGCAGCGGCCGCGACAGAGTCAAACGTGACTGCTGTGATCCCGTCTTCCTCGATCACTTGGATCGCGGCGTCGAGGATCATGGTCTTCTTGCTCTCACGCACCATCATGCGCCCCTCCGATTGGTTCAGTGGTTTTCGGCGTACTCCATTGCCTCGCTGCCGCGCCCGTAAGCGCGGAGCAGCCGATTGGTCAGAGCGGCTCCACTAGCCAGCATGACAGCGAGGACGATCATCGTGACCAAATAGGCCGTGTCGTAGGCGGAGGTGGCGGCTGCGATCACGTCGAGATCTCCGTCGGCGATCCCGAGGGCATCGGCAATGCTCTCCCCCGCTGCGGCGGGAGTGCCATCCGGGAGTCGGACGACTGTGGCGTAGACGAAGGTCAGGAGGCTCCCGAGGAGTGCTACAGCCGAGAGGGAGCCCATCTCATAGGAGACTTCTTCGATCGAGGCCGCCATGCCGGCCTTTCGCGGAGGCGCGTTGCCCATAATGGCGGCGGAAGCGACGGCGAAGGTGCCGCCCAGGCCGAAGCCGGTCACGATGAAGCTGACGACCAGCAGGGGTAGTGATCCGTTCGCAGAGGCCAGCACGGCGAGAGCTAGTCCTAGGGCGGCGATGGCGAGGCTGCCGGAGATAATGATCCGCAGGCCCACGATGTGCAGGATCGCGGCCCCTAGGACACCTGAGGGCAGGGCGCCAAGCGCGATGGCTGCGACTAGCAGGCCTGCTTGCAGGGGGGTGAAGCCCTCGACGAGCTGGAAGCGCTGTGTGGTCGCGAGCTGGGCGCCAGCGATGGTGAACATCGCGAAGAAGGCTGCCAGAGAGCCGCCAGCGAAGGCGCGGTTGCGGAAGATGGAGAACTCGATGAGTGGTTCTTCCAATCGGCCCTGGCGTCGCACGAAGAGGACGAACCCGATGACTGCTGACGCCAGCGCCCCTGCGATCAGAACCCAGTTCTGTGGAATATGGGCCAGTTCCTTGATGACGAGCACGGTGCCCACCAGCCCGACCATCGCATAGAGGGATGAGACGAGATCCCACTTCTTCGACGGATCGGGATGGTTGTGCGGCGCGATGATTGCGGTCGCCACAAGTGCGATGGCAACAACGGGGACATTGATGAGGAAAACAGATCCCCACCAGAACCGTTCGAGAAGGGCGCCGCCGAGAATGGGTCCGAGCGCTGCCCCCGCGATCGACAGGCTCCCCCAGATGGCGATGGCGATGTTGCGCTCACGAGGATCGTCGAACGCGAGGCGGATCAGAGCAAGCGTGGCGGGCATCATCGCTGCGGCCCCCACAGCGAGGAGTGCCCTGGCGCCGATCAGGAAGGCAGGGTTGGGCGAGAATGCCGCTGCCAGTGATGCGGCACCGAAGATCCACAGGCCGACGACGAACATTCGGCGGTGGCCGATGCGATCGCCCAGTGTGCCTGCTCCCAAGAGGAGGCCAGCCATGACCAGGGGGTAGGCGTTGATGATCCACAGTGTCGAGGATCCGGACGCGCCGAGGTCTGCGGTCAACGTAGGCAAGGCGGTGTAGAGGATCGAATTGTCGAGGGTGATGAGTAGCAGGCCGGCCCCCACGGTCATGAGCAGCCACCACCGCCGCGGCGATGATCCAACGTCGTTCACTGTTGTACCCCTGTCCTCTGCCTGTAGTCGCATCAACGAAACTATACTAACAGGTTAGTAAAGTAAACGTCAACGCTCCGACAGAGGGATGCCTCACAATCCAGCTGGGTGTTCATTGCCCCATCCCGGCGTCAAGCCGGGTATACCCCTTTACACACCCTGCCCGGTCACGAGACCATCACGTCAGAGACGGTCCCAATCGGGCCCGTTGGACACAAGCGTCGGAGGGTCTTAAACGTGGTTGGACAGACTGTGGCCTACGTGCGGGTGAGCTCAGCGGAGCAGAACCTGGATCGTCAGCTCGAGGCGGTGGGGGAGCGCGACCGGATCTTCCAGGACAAGATCAGCGGCAGCTCGAGGGCCAAGCGCACGGGGTTGGCGGAGCTGATGGCCTACGTGCGGGAGGGGGACCTGGTGAAGGTCGCCTCGATGGATCGGCTCGGCCGGGACACGCGGGACCTGTACGCGATCGTGGACGAGCTCACCGGCAAGGGGTGTGCGGTGCAGTTCGTGTCCGAGCGGATCACCGTGGACAAGTCCGGCACCTCTCCGGTGGACGGGCTGATGCTGGGCATCCTGGCGGCGTTCGCTGAGTTCGAGCGCCGGCGGATCAAGGAGCGTCAGGCCGAAGGCATCGCCCTGGCCAAGGCCCGCGGCAAGTACGTGCAGGCCCCGAAGCTTTCGGACACCGACGTGGAGCAGGCGCGCGTGATGATCGACATGGGGATCCCGAAGGCCGAGGTGGCGCGCGCGTTCGGTGTGAGCCGGCAGACCCTATACACCTCGTTGCGCCGGCCAGCCTAAGACTGAGCCTTATCCTCGGCCGCCTACGTCTCCGGGGTTTCTGCGTCAGCACGCGGGTGGGGCCTTGTACGGGGATCGAGCGTCTTGGGCTGAGTGATGGCACGCGCGGCCGACGAGCGTTGTGTTCCGCGGTTGCCCCGGAGTGGTTCGGGACAACGGCGCGAGCATACTTGCTATCAGGGCCGTATCGGATCTAACAGCGAGGTGACCCCATGATGCTCCGCCGACTCCGGATTGAGCACTTCCGTGGCATTGAATCCGCGAACTGGGCGATCCACCAGCGATTGATCAGTTTGGTGGGGCGTGTCAGATGGTCTGTGTAAGCCGTACCGAGAGGAACGGTAAGAATCATGACCATGATCGACGAGAAGAACCCAGGCGAGCCCTCGGGCCA
>NZ_JBEPNB010000020.1:0-7976 GCF_040546065.1 Micrococcus sp. UYEF5 | reverse complement strand
ATCAACTCCCATTGGGTGTCAGAGAGCATCTGGAACCGGGACATGTCCCCAGGGTCTCAGCTGACTCGTGCATCTATTCTCAGACACGCCCTAGGTCGCGGGCGAGTACCGCCGGGTAGCTCGGGCCCTCGAGGAGTGTCATGAGGATGCGGGAGCGGGTCGGGTCGGCCATCGCCCGGCCCAGCCGGTTCATCACGTCCAGCCGCGAAGCAATAGTCAGCATGCGCTGACCATACAGAACCTGCTGACCTCTCGTGTGTGGCTCCCGCTGCTGATATCTGCATAGGTGTATGGTCGTGGCATGAGTGTGACGCCGTTGGATTCGTGTCAGGTCACCGCCGTCCATCCGGAGAAGGTGGCGCTGACCCGGGAGAGGATCCCCGACGAGCGCGAGGCCGGCAGGTTGGCCGGGCTGTTCAAGCTCCTGGGGGACCCGCGCCGTGCCCGGGCGCTGTATGCGTTGCTGGAGGCCGGCGAGCTGTGCGTGTGTGACCTGGCGGCGTCGGTCGATGTCGCGGAGGCGTCGGTGTCCCAGGTGCTGCGGGTGCTGCGTACCGCTGGGGTGGTCGAGAACCGCCGGGAGGGGCGGATGGTGTACTACCGCCTCGCTGACGGGCATGTGCGGATGCTGCTGGACGTCTCCCGTGAGCACGCCCGCCACGAGGGGCAGGGCTGATGGGGGCGGGACACAGCCATGCCCCGGCGACCGGGCATGCCGGTGGCCGCTACCGTCGGCGGCTGGCGGGGGCGTTCGCCCTGACGGCGGGCTTCTTCCTGATCGAGCTGGTCGCGGGGCTGGTGTCGGGGTCGTTGGCGCTGCTGTCGGATGCCGGGCACATGGCTGCCGATGTGGTGGTGCTGGGTGCGGCGCTGCTGGCGACGCGCATCGCGAGCCGGCCGGACTCCACGGGGCGACGCACCTATGGCTCCTACCGGGCCGAGGTGTTCGCCTCGGCGTTGGCGGTGCTGGCGATGCTCGCGGTCGGGGTGTACGTGGTGGTCGAGGCCATCAGCCGGCTGGGTGACGCGCCGGAGGTGGCCTCCGGCGCCATGCTCGCGGTCGGCTTCGCCGGCCTGGTGATCAACATCATCTCCATGCTGCTGCTGCGCAGCGGGGCCGAGGACAGCCTGAACGTCAAGGGCGCCTACTACGAGGTGATCGCCGACGCCGCCGGGTCGGTGGGTGTCATGGTCGCCGGCGTGCTGATCATCCTCACCGGCCAGCCGATCTGGGACGTCGTGGTCGCGGCGCTCATCGCGGTCTTCGTCATCATCCGGGCGGTGGTTCTGGGCAGGCAGGTGATCGCGGTGCTGGGCCAGCACGCCCCGGAAGGGGTGGACCCGGAGGACGTCGCCGGTGACCTGGACGCGGTCGAGGGGGTGGAGGAGGTCCACGACCTGCACCTGTGGACCCTGACGTCGGGGATGAACGTGGCCACGGCCCACCTGGTCGCTGACCAGGGCGCGGACCACGGCGCCGTGCTTGCCGGCGCGCGCCGGGTGCTGCGCGACCGTTACGGTATCGCCCATGCCACCTTGCAGGTGGAGGGCGCCGGCAGCGACGGCTGTCACGACCTGAGCTGGTAGCACTCGGCACGGAAGCCCGCTCGCGAGAGCCGCACATGCTTGAGCAACGTCTTAGGAGCGCGCGATGACCGCGAAGCACGGCAAGGGCCCCGGGCCGGACGAGGGCCAGCGGCCGGCCCGGCGCGGGGTGGTGCTCACCCTGCTGGGGATCGGTCTGGTCGCCGCGGCTTACGTGGTGACGATCGTGGTCATGGTGGTGCGGTGACGCGGCCCAAACGGACCGCGGCCTCATGGCGGCGCCGCAAGGCGGTCATCGCGTCGTCCAGTGCTGTCCTCGTCGGGTCGAGCACGTAGAGGTCGTGAAGACGTCCAGATATAGGCCTGGGACGGGAGTTCTTGCATCGACTGAACTCCCCGGTGGTTGCAGGTCCGATACGCAGGGGTGCCAGTAAGTAGGGCTGATCGGCGCCCATTTTCTTGTCTCGCGCCCCGGGGCGAGGCGGTCCCCTATCGGTGTCCCTGTGTGCGGGGCAGGTTCACGCCGCGCAGCAGGAGAGCTTGGCGATGTCGGTGGTGAAGGCCTGCGCGGTGAGCTTGAGGCCTTCGGCCATGGTCAGGTAGGGGCTCCAGAGGTTGGCGACCTGGCTGGTGGTCATGCCGGCCTCGAGCATGTAGACCCCGGCGGCGGCGAGGTCGCCGGCGTCCTGGGCCAGGGCGGTAATGCCGATGATGCGGCCGGTGTCGGCGTCGGTGACCATCTTGATGAACCCGCGGGTGTCGCGGTTGACGATCGCGCGTGGGACGTGCGCGAGTGACAGGACACGGCTGTCGTAGCGGATCCCGGCAGCGGAGGCCTGCCGTTCGGTCATCCCGACGGCGGCCAGGGCGGGGCTGGTGAACACGACCCGGGGCAGGTGGCGGTAGTCGACCTCGAGGCCGGCGCCGGTGAGGGCGTTGTCGGCGACGAGGGCGCCGTGGGCCGCGGCGACGTACACGAACTGACGGTGGGCGGTGACGTCACCGGCAGCCCAGACGCGCGGGTTGGTGCTGCGCAGATGGCTGTCGACAACCACCTCGCCGTGGTCGCCGGTGCGCACGTCGACGGTGTCGAGACCGAGCGTGGCGGTGACCGGGCGGCGCCCGGTGGCGACGAGTACCTCGGCCGCCCGGAGTTCCTGTGAGCCGTCAGTGGTGGTGGCAGTGACCGTGACCTCGCCGGTGGCCGGGTCGCGGCGGACCGCGCTGGGCACCGCGCCGCGGATGATCTGGATGCCTTCGTCCGTGAAGATCTCATCCAGGGCGGTGGACGCCTCGGGTTCTTCCTGGGACGCCAGCCGTGAGCGGACCAGCATGGTGACCCGGACGCCGAGCCGAGCGAAGAGCTGGGCCTGCTCCATCGCGACGTAGCCGCCGCCGATGACCAGCAGCGACTCCGGGACGTGGTCCAGTTCCATCGCGGTGGTCGAGGTCAGGTAACCGGCCTCCTGCAGGCCGGGGACCGGCGGCGCCCAGGGCCTGGAGCCGGTGGCGATGAGGTAGTGCGCGGCCCGGACCGTCTCCACCGTGCCGTCAGGGCCGGTGACGCGCAGTGCCGGCTCGCTGGGTGTGCCGACGAACGTGGCGTCCCCGGGGTGGAGATCCCATCCGTACTCGGTGGCCAGGTCCAGGTACTTCTCGCCACGCAGTGACCCGACGAGCCGATCCTTGCCGGCGATCAAGGCGGGCATGTCGACCGGCCGGACTTCGGGGAGCGGCAGGCCGGGGAACCGGGAGGCGTCGAGTGTGACGTGGCGGGCCTCGGCGGTCGCGAGCAAGGCCTTGGAGGGCACGCACCCGGTGTTCACGCAGGTACCGCCGACGGTGCCACGCTCGATCATCACCACCCATCTGCCGAGGTTGGTGGCGCGGATCGCGGCCGCGAACGCCGCCCCACCGAACCCGATCATTGCCAGGTCATACGACCTGCTGTTAGCCGTTGCCGTCATGAACTCCTCCTTCATCGCCCTCAGGATCGACCTTCCAGTGCACTGGAAGGTCAAGGGGGAGAATGAGTGGCATGCGGATCGGTGAGGTGGCTCGGGCGTCGGGCACGACGAGCAAGACCCTGCGGTACTACGAGGAGGTCGGGCTGCTACCCGCCGCGGACCGCACCCCGGCGGGCTACCGGGACTACGGCGCCGAGGTGTTCGACCGGCTGGACTTCATCCGCCGGGGGCAAGCGGCCGGGCTGACCCTGGCCCAGATCGGTCAGGTGCTGGACATCCGCGACCGGGGGCAGGCCCCCTGCCGGCACGTCACCGACCTGCTCGACACCCGCCTTGATGTGATCGACCGGCAACTCGCCGAGCTCGCGCAGCTACGCACCACGATCGCCGACCTGCGCGAGGACGCCGCCGCCGGCGACCCGGCCACGTGCTCCCCCGAGGATGTCTGCCGCTACCTGTGACACCGAAGTTCACGGGCCCGTGGCAGCGCATGGCGGCCCACTCTGTTGCGTTGGGGTGTTAGACCTTTCGCAACGGTTCTGTTGCGCGGGGTGCACCCTATCGCGACGCCTATTCCTCCGGCCTGCCGTCGGCCGCTGTCCCGGTGAAGGATCGGCTTGCGGAACGTGAGCCTCACTCGCAGCGCCCTCTTGCCCGCGTGCTTGGAGGCCGCCACTGAGCTCCGACAGAACCCCGCCATATAGCGGCGCAAGCCACACATGACACCGGGCGGCACACCGAGCAGCCGCCACAAACGACCGATTTAGCCGTTACACGCCCGTGAGTCGGAGCATGACTGAGCCCATTGAGGCCGGAATGGGGGGCGAGGCCACTGTGCCGATTCTGATTCTTTGTCCACACCACCGCGGGGGCCGTTTCAGCGGCCCCCGCGGTGGTGTTGCCGAGGTGTGGACTCAAGCCGCGCGGGGCAACACTCCGCGCAAGACGTCGGTGAGGGTGACGACCCCAGTGAACCGGTTGTCCTGGGTTACTGCGGCCAGCTGGCGGCTGTTGCGGCGCATGGAGGCAAGTGCTTCGTGCAACGGTGTGGTGGAGGGCAGCGTCAGAGCCTGCTGGATAAGCGGCTGGATTGGCGCAGAAGGCTCCATCGTGAGGGTGTCCCGCACGTGGACGACGCCCGGAACGCTCTCAGGGGTATGGTCCGGCTGGACCAGGATACGCAAGTGCCCTGAGCACGCAGCGGCATTCTGGACCGCCTCGACGTCGGCGTCGGGGGCGACCTTGACCGGGTGCTGACCCTGGGGGAGGAGGTCCCCGAGAGTGAGGGTCTGAAGGTCCAGGGCACCGGCCAAGGCTTCATGGTTCTGCCGGTCCAGGGTGCCGGCGGCGGCGGAGTGCTCAACCAGCTGACGAATGGCCGCTGCGTCGTAGCCGCCCACGGCGGCTTGGTCCACGGGGGTGACGCCGCTGAGGGTCACCAGGCGGTTGGCCAGCCGGTTGGCCAGCAGCAGCAGGGGGCGAACGGTCCAGACGAAGGCGCGTGCGGGCACGGCCACGGCTTTGGCTGCGGTCTCGGGGTGGGCAATGGCCCAGGACTTGGGGGCCATCTCCCCGATGACCAGGTGAAGGAAGGTCACGGCCAGCAAGGACAGGACGAAGGAGGCGGTTCCGGCTGCCGCTGCGGGGATGCCCCAGTCCTCCAGGACGGGGCCGAGCCATGCGTCGACGGCCGGCTTGGTGATCGCCCCCAGGGCGAAGGTGCACAAGGTGATGCCCAACTGGGCTGCGGCGAGCATGAGGGTCAGCTCGTCGACTCCCTTGAGAGCGGCCCGCGCGGCGCGGCTGCGTCCTGCCTCGGCCTCTAGCCGGTGCCGGCGGGCGCCCAGCAGGGAGAACTCCATGATGACGAAGATCGCGCTGAGCACGATCAGCGCTGTGGTCACGAGCATGACGATCAGTGGACCGTGCATCATCGCTCCTCGTCCGTGGTGGCGTCGGGCTGGGCCTCGTGGGCGGCATGGCTGCCGGCGGTGTCAGAGCGGGGCACCTCGATGAGGTGGATCCGCAGTCGAGCTGGGACCCTGCGTTGGATGGAGAGGACCTCGACCTGCAGGTGGCGGTCGTAGACCTCCTCAGCCCCGAAGTCTCGTGGGTCCTCGGGCAGGTCGATCGTGATGACCTCGCCTTCCCGGGGCAGACGGCCCAGAGCGTCGATGGTCAGACCGGCGGCGGACTCGGCCTCGGTCACGGGCAGGGGGTGCCCGACGAGGCGCTCGAGCTCGTCCAGGTGGGCCTCTGCGCTCAGGACCCAGGAGTGCAGGCCTGTGGCGGTGATCTCCTCCTGGGGGTGCAGGTCGTGCTCGTCCGTGAGCTCGCCCACGAGCTCCTCCGCGAGGTCTTCCACTGTGAGCACGCCGACGAAGCCGCCGAACTCGTCCACGATGCACGCCATCTGCTGCCCTGAGCCGTCGAGCTCCCGGGCTGCGTCGGGCAGGGACATCATCGTGGGCAGCACCAGTGCAGGGCGCATCAGGGCGGACACGGGGGTGTCCGGGGCCATCCGGGTCTCACCGAGCAGGTCGGTGAGGTGGACTACCCCGAGCGGTTCGTGTTCGTTCGAGATCACCGGGTAGCGGGTGTGGCCGGTGGCCATCAGGTCGCGCACCTGAGCCAGGGAGGTCTGGGGCTGAACCTCGTCCACACGCGAGCGGGGCACCATCGCGTGCTGCACGTCCTGGTCTGGGAAGTCCAGCACCCGGTCGATCAGGACGGAGACCTCCGCGGGCAAGGATCCGGAAGCTCTGGAGTCCAGGGCAATGCGGTCCAGGTCCTCGGCGGAGGCGGTGCTGTCGACGTCGTGCACTGGCTCGATGCGCAGGAGCTTGAGCAGCACCTCGGCCGCCTTGTCGAAGACCCAGATGAGCCAGCCGAACAGGCCGAGGTAGATCTGTGTGGGCCGGGCCAGAGCGCGGGCCAGGGGCTCGGGGTTGGCGATGGCCAAATTCTTGGGGTACAGCTCGCCGATGATCATCTGCACCAGGGTGGCCACCACCAGTACGCCCAGCGTGGAGATGGCGATGACCACTTCAGAAGGCAGTGCGGTGCCGCCGAGCAACTCGGTCAGGGCCGCACCCACCATCGGCTCTGCCACGTAGCCCACCATGAGGCCTGTGACCGTGATCCCCAGCTGCGCGCCGGAGAGCATGAAGGAGGTGCGGCGAGTGACCTGCAGTGCGCGGGCGGCGGCGCGGTCGCCGGCCTTGGCGGCGGTCTGCAGGCGGACGCGGTCTACAGACATGTACGCGAATTCCTGGGCCACGAAGAAGCCGTTGGCGGCGATGATCGCCAGGATGATGAGGGATCCGAGGATCAGTGTCAGGACTGGATCCATGCCTGAGTCACCTCCCCACGAGGTGCAGGCGACCCCGCCAGCTGCGGGGTGGGGTGGGGGTGACGCTCGGACTGTCACCAGGGCAGGCGGCTGGGCCGTCGCTCATGTATTCAGGGGCTCCATAAGGGGTCGAATGAATAATGGCGGCACATTACCACCGGTAACCGGTCGCAGGGCAAGGTGGGGTGTGGCCTCGCCGCCGACATCGGGCATCTGCCCGCCAGGATGTCCAGCCGGGTGTACCCGTGCGAGGCAATCGAAGGCGATTGCTGAGATGGGTATCTCAACGGCCGAGATGGCGCACAGGTTCGATGTCAGCCAGAAGATACCTTACCTGGCTTTTAATTAATCCTCGGGCGCATAGACTTAAAGTTGCATGAGAAATGTCCGCCAAATCTACTCGGCGTTTATCAAATGTTATTGACTCACATCGCCTGAATAGTTTGCCCGCTTGGTCAGGCCCATCGACCACTGGGGTATGCCGACGACCCGCGGTGGTGTGGATCTCCATCCGAGCGTTTCCATCCGTTGTTGATTCGGACGCTTTTCGAGGAAGCCGCGCGATCGGTCGTCAACCACTTGACCAGACCTTGGTTCATCCCATCATCCTCACTTGGGAAAATCGCAGAAATTGAAGAGAGGGTAATTTATTCTGCGTAAAAAGCGACATGGATTGTTGATGCAGCGGGGGGCTTTTCAGAACTCCGACAGTGATGTGGGCGTCTCGGCCTGCAAGACGGTTCCCCTGGAATCTGACTCTCGTGGAAGAAGGATGCATCCAGGTGCAGCGCGTGGCGAAGACCCCGCCGTCCCGTCCGTCACAATGACCGACTGCGGTCCGGGCTGGACTGGTCGGGTCGCTAGGTGTAGGAGGGCATGACGTTGTTGACTCGCGCTGGGGCCAGTGAGGCCGGAGGAGCCTCTGCGCAGGAGGTATGAGGCCGATGGTAGTTGTAGTGGTTCACCCACACCTGCAGGGCCTCACGCCGGGCCGTCTCTGAGGAGTACGGGCGGGCGTAGGGCATGTCTGACAATCGTTTTGACCATGCGAGCACAGCATTCAGGACCACAGCGGCCCTGTAGATGATCGCGTACTTGTCATACCGGGTCGC
>NZ_JBEPNB010000019.1:0-8410 GCF_040546065.1 Micrococcus sp. UYEF5 | reverse complement strand
CGACCCGGTATGACAAGTACGCGATCGTCTACCGGTCCGCTGTGGTGCTGAATGCTGTGATCGCATGGTCCAAACGATTGTCAGACATGCCCTAGTCGGTCATCCTCAAAGTGACGCTGCCGGAGCGGGCGGACTTCTACCGCGAGTTCGTGGACCATCCCCGAGTGATCCGCGTCCTGGCCCTGTCGGGCGGCTATACCCGGGCCCAGGCCACCACCCTGCTGGCCCGCAACCACGGCGTGATCGCCAGCTTCTCCCGCGCCCTGACCGAAGGGCTGAGTACGGCCCAGAGCCCAGCGCAGTTCAATGCGGTGTTGGATGAGGCCATCAACGCGATCGCGACGGCCTCTCGCACCTGACCGGAGGCCATAGGACCGCTGCGGTAGTCTGCGGCCGCCGAAGCGGTGTCCGACCACCCCCCATTCCTGGGGCCGGGCACCGCCTCAGCGGCGTCTGCCGCGCAGTTCAACGGGCAGCCACCGAGGAGCGCACGAAGTCCTGGCGCACCCCCAAGGCGCGGTCGGTGCGCCGGATGGACTCGCCGCCGTCGTCGACGGTTCCGGTGAGGGCCCGGATCGCGTCGATGTTCTCGGGGACGACGATCGCCTGGTTGTCCACCGTGTAGGTGTAGTACAGCTCGTTGCCGTCCACGGTGAGGATGTCTTCCCAGAGGGCCACCTCATACATATCACCCCGGGGCCGGCCCAGGTCCTCCATGAGTTCCACGGTGCTATTGACCGCCACGACGCCGTCCGAGCGCCGGACGAAGGCGATCCGCGGCATCGCCCGGAACGCCTCCAACACCTCCTGCTTCTCGGCCGGGCGGGTGAGCTCGATCGTCCAGTAGTGCAGGTGGTTCTGAGTGTGGGCTCCCTTGGCGGCCATGGTGACCACGTCCAGGTCCGGGACCACCGACTGGGCGTCGGGCCCCTGATGGCTGGGGATTCGGCCCTCGGGGACGATGGTGTTCATGATCCCCGAGTGGTCCGATTCCCACGGATCGGTGGCCCGGCGGATGAGCACCCCCCGGGCCTTGGACAGCAGTCCGACGTCCTTCAGCGCGGTAAGGGCCCGGACGGTGGCGGTGGTATTGCAGGACACCACCCGGGTGCTGTCCCGGCCCAGGGCGGTGGCGTAGTTGGCGTGGGCGACGAAGGAGTGGCCGGTGAGATCGTGCTTCTCCCCGCCCTGGAACACGGATTTGACCCCGTGGGCACGGTAGAGCTCCAGGTTGCCGGCGCCCACCTGGGCCGGGGTGCAGTCCACCACGACGTCAACGTTCTCGAGCAGGTCGTGCAGGCCTCCGACGACGGGAAGGCCGGCATCCGCCATCACCGGTAGGGCCTGCTCGGTAGAGGCGTAGACGGGGATACCCTTCCCGGCCGCAGTCGCGATCCGGTAGTCAGCGATGACGTCACTGACTCCGACCAGCGCCATGTCCTCCTGGGCCCGGACCGCGTCGGCGACGCGTTTGCCGATGACCCCGTACCCGTTCACCGCGACCTTGATCTTGTCCTGCATGCTCGTCTCCTTTCCTGGAGGACCCGTTCCGGTTTCGGGGTCTATCGCCAGCCGCGTCTCACCGGATGCCCGCAGCGGACGACGGTGCTCAGAGCTTGTCGAGCATCTGTTGCATTTCGGTGATCTCGGCCTCCTGGTCGGCGATGACCTGCTCGGCGAGCTGCACGGCCTGCGGGTTCTGGCCGTCCTCGACCTCGTCCTTGGCCATGTCCACGGCGCCCTTGTGGTGGGCGGTCATCTGCTCCAGGTACAACCGGGCGGCCTCGGTGCCCTGGGCCTGCTCCAGGGCGGCCATGTCCTCCTCGGACATCATCCCGGACATCCCGCCGTGGTCCATGCCCTCCATACCGTCCGTGTCCACGGGGTCTTGGCCCCAGGCGGTGAGCATGGCGTTCATGCGCTCGATCTCCGGGCCCTGGGCGTCGATGACCTTCTGGGCGAACGCGGCCACCTCCGCCGGGACGTCATCCTTGGCCAGCAGCATCTCGCTCATCTCAACGGCCTGCTGGTGGTGCGGGATCATCATTTGGGCGAACATCACGTCCGCGTCGTTGTGCTCGGCGGAGACCTCCTCGGCCGAACCGGTCGCCGTGGTGGACGGTGTCGCGGTGGCCGTGGCCGCAGGGGTGGCGGCGGGGGCGGAGCTGGTCGCGGTGGCCGAGGCCTCAGCGCCGGCGTTCTCGTCCTGGGCGCCGGTGCCGCAGGCGGTCAAGGTCAGGGCGGAGGCCAGGGCCAGGGCGGTCAGCGTCATGGTGCGTTTCATGGTGGGTCCTTCCACAGTGGGTTGAGGGTTCATATCAGAGTTAGCGCCAAGAGGCGCGATCAGGAGGTCGCGGGTTGAAGGGCAGCCTGCGACCGGGGGCGCTCGAGAGGAGCCAGGTGCTCCGGGTCCAGGTCGATCCGGCGCAGCAGCTGGGCGTTGAGGGCCACCACGATGGTGGAGACGGACATCAGGATCGCGCCCACCGCGGGGGAGAGCACGAACCCGATCGGGGCGAGCACGCCGGCGGCCAGCGGCACGGCGAGCACGTTGTAGCCGGTGGCCCACACCAGGTTCTGGATCATCTTGGTGTAGCTGGCCTGGGAGAGCTCGATCATCGACAGCACCGCGCGGGGGTCGTTGCTGGCCAGCACAACGCCGGCGGACTCCATGGCCACGTCGGTGCCGGCGCCGATGGCGATGCCGACCTCGGCCCGCGCCAGCGCCGGGGCGTCGTTGACGCCGTCGCCCACCATGGCCACGGACAGTCCCCGGGACTGCAACTCGGTGACCTTGGTGTCCTTGTCCTGGGGGAGGACCTCGGCGAAGACCTCGTCGATGCCCAGGTCCGCCCCGACGGCCTCGGCGACCTGGCGGGCATCGCCGGTGATCATCGCGACCTTGATGCCGCGGGCGTGCAGGGCGGCCACGGCGGCCCGGGACTCGGGGCGGACCTTGTCCTCCACGGCGACCGCGCCGATAACGGACCCCTCGCGCAGCACGTGCAACACCCCGGCCCCGCGCGCGGTCCAGGAGGCGGTGTGCTCAGTGATCTCCGCCGGCATGGTCAGGTTAAGCTCGCGCAGCATGTTCGGGCCCCCGACGAGGATCTCGGAGCCGTCCACGGTGGCGCGCACCCCGCGGCCCATGGCAGCACTGAAGTCCGTGCCGCGCTTGCGCAACGTGCTGGCCTGCGGGTGCTGCCCGGCGGCGGTGACGATGGCCCGGGCCACGGGGTGCTCGCTGTCAGCCTCGGCCGCGGCGGCCACCGCCAGCAGTTCTGCCTCGGACACGCCGGGCATCGCGGTGACGGCGGTGACGACGTGGGCGCCCTCGGTCAGGGTGCCGGTCTTGTCGAACAGGACCACGTCGATGGTGCGCATCCGCTCCAGGGCCATCCGGTCCTTGATCAGGACCCCGGACTTGGCGGCCTTCTCCGTGGAGAGGGCGATCACCAGCGGGATGGCCAGGCCCAGGGCGTGCGGGCAGGCGATGACCAGCACGGTCACGGTGCGGGTGACCGCGTCGGTGGGCTGGCCGATCGCGGTCCACACGATCGCGGTGATGATCGCCGCGACCAGGGCGAACCAGAACAGCAGGGCCGCCGCCCGGTCGGCCAACGCCTGGGCGCGGGAGGAGGATTCCTGGGCGTCAGCGACCATCCGCTGGATCCCGGCCAGGGTCGTGTCGGTCCCGACGGCGGCCACCTTCACCCGCACGGTGTTGTCGGTGGCCACGGTCCCAGCGACCACCGTGTCCCCGGCCTGGCGCAGCACAGGCTTCGACTCCCCGGTGATCATCGCCTCGTCGAACTCCGCGGCGCCCTCGAGGATGGTCCCGTCGGCCGGCACCCGGGCCCCGGCCCGCACTAGCACCACATCGCCCACGGCCAACTCGGTGATCGGCACGGTGATGGTGTCACCGTCCACGACCTTCTCGGCCTCCTCCGGCAGCAGCGCCGCCAGCGCGTCCAAGGCGGAGGAGGCCGCGCCCAGGGCGCGCATCTCCATCCAGTGGCCCAGCAGCATGATGACCACCAGCAGCGCCAGCTCCCACCAGAAGTCCAGCATCAGGTCCCCGATGCCCAGGGTCGTGACCCAGGAGGCGACGAAGGCCACCGTGATGGCCATCGCGATCAGCAGCATCATCCCGGGCTGGCGGGCGCGCAACTCGGTCAGCCCGCCCTTCAGGAAGGGCATGCCGCCATAGAGGTAGATCACGGTGCCCAGCACCGGGGCGATCCACGCCGAGCCCGGGAACTCGGGGACGTGGTAGCCCAGCAGCTGCCCGACCATGTGGCTGAAGAACACCACCGGGATGGAGAGCACCAGTGAGACCCAGAACCGGTTCTTGAACATCGCGGTGGAATGCCCGGCGTGCTGACCGTGGTCGTGGACCTGGTGCTCCTCGTCCAGGGCCGAGTGGGCGTGGCCCTGGGGCATGGCCTGCCCGTGGGTGGCCGCGTCCGCGGGGTGGTGGGCGGCATGGTCGGTGTGGTTGGCGTGGCCGGCGTGGGGGTTCGGGTCTGGGTGTTCGGCGGTCTGGTCGGTGGGGTGATCGTGGTGGTGCGGGGTGCTCATGGTGTTCCTTCTGCTCGGCGGTCTGTTCGGCGACCGGCTCGGCGGTGGGGCGCCGACCTCGAGGGGATGGGTCGGTTAGATCCGGACGCGGTAGCCGGCCGCTTCGATGGCCGTCCGCACGGAGTCCGCGGAGGCGGGCCCGGTCACGGTGACGGGGGAGGCCCCGCCGGCGACCAGTTCGACCCGGACATCGTCCACCCCGTCCAGGGCGCTCACGGCCTCGGCGACGGAGCCCACGCAGTGTCCGCAGGTCATGCCCTCCACCTGGTAGGTCGCGTCGCCGGCGCTCGTCCCGGTTGGGTCGGCACTCTGGCGCCCGGCGGGGGCGGTGGCGTCGGCGGCTGGGGCGCAGCACGAGCAGCCGTTGGTGGCCCCCGGCAGCGGGGTGCGGGCGGATTCGGTCATGACGGTCTCCTTCAGGTCTGAGGGCGGCGCCGGACGGCGCCTCTCCTCTTGGTATATACCCCCTGGGGGTATCATTCAAGGGGTGGAGCGCCGGTGTTCACGGTGGATAAACGGGTGCGCCGGTAGGTGGGCTGGTCGGGGGGCTGCTTGGTGGGCAGGTCGATGGTGAACGTCGCCCCGGCCGTGGTGGAGGTGGCGCTCAGGGTGCCGCCGTGGGTCTGGATGAGAGCTCGGGAGATGGCCAGGCCGACCCCGGAGCCGCCGTGGTCACGGTCGCGGGCGGTGTCCCCGCGGTAGAAGCGTTCGAAGACGTGCGGCAGGTGCTCGGGAGAGATCCCCTCCCCGGTGTCGGTGACGCTGAGCGTGACCCCGGACGGGCTTTGTCGGGCCTCGAGGGTGACCCGGCCCCCGGCCGGGGTGTGGCGCAGGGCGTTGGTGAGCAGGTTGCCCAGGACCTGGCCCATGCGCTGGCGGTCCACGTCCACGGCCAGGCCCGGATCGGCGTCCATGGTCAGGGCCACGCCCTTGGTGGCGTAGGCCTCCTTGTGGGCCTCGGTCGCGGCATGCAGCAGCCCGCTGACCCCTTGGGGGCTGCGGTCCAGTTCGATCCGGCCCTCCTCGGCGCGGGAGACGTCGTTGATGTCCTCCACCAGCCGGGTCAACCGGGCCAGCTGCTCGCCCATCAGCTCACCGGTGGGCTCGTCCCAGTGGGACACCCCGTCTTGCAGGGCCTCGTGGTAGACGGTCAGCACGGAGACGGGGGTGCGCAGCTCGTGGGCCAGGTCCGAGAGCATCCGTCGACGGGTGTCCTCGGTGCGCTGAAGCCGTGCGGCCATGGTGTTGAAAGACCCTGCCAGCTCCTCCACCTCGGTGCCGGCGCCCATGGCCGGCACGCGGGTGTCGTACCGTCCACCGGCCATGGCCTTGGCCGCCTGGGTCAGGGCGTTGATCGGACTCTGGATCCGGCGGGCGACATTCCAGGTCAATGCCAGACAACAGATCAAGGCCGTGGCCAGGGCCACGCCCAGGGTCCAGAAATTGGCGTCCCGGTAGGCCTGCTCCACGTGCAGCACCTGGGCTGCATCGTGTCCGGCCCCGGCCTGTTCCAGGTGCTCGTGGAACAGTGGTGGGCCGGCCAGGGAGGCCACCACCACCGCGGCCAGCACGCTGGCCCCCACCACCAGCAGCTGGGCGAGGAAGAACCGGGCCGCTAATCCTTGGTAGCGCCGCCGGCCGGTCATTGCTCCGCCATCCGGTAGCCGACCCCGCGGACGGTGTCGATATAGCGGGCCGGGTCCGCGTCGAGTTTGCGGCGCAGGTTCTTGATGTGCACGTCCACGAGCCGTTCATCGCCCACCCAGGCCGGGTCCCAGACGATATCGATCAGCTGGCGCCGGGAGAAGGCCTGGTGCGGGCGCCCCGACAAGGCGGCCAACAGGTCGAACTCCGTGCGCGTTAGTTGCACCACCTGGCCCGACACGCGGGCCTCGTGGGCGGCCAGGTCGATGACCAGGTCACCGCAGACCCGTTCCGGTTCGGGGGCTGACACCGTTGTGCGCGGCCGGCGCATGACCGCCCCCACCCGGGCGACCAGCTCCCGGACGCTGAAGGGTTTGGTGATGTAGTCATCGGCCCCCACCGCCAATCCCTCCAACCGGTGGTGCTCATGGCCGCGGGCGGTGAGCATCAGCACATAGCACTCGGAGAAGGCCCGCACCCGCCGGCACACCTCGATCCCGTCCAGCCCGGGCAGGCCCAGGTCCAGGACCATCACGTCGGGCTCGTGAACCCGGGCGGCCTGCACTGCGGCCGGGCCGGTGTGGGTGAGGGCCACCTCGTAGCCGGCCCGCTCCAGGTAGGTGGCCACCATGCGCGCCAGCGGCTTCTCGTCATCGACCACCAACACCCGGCCGGCCGCCGGACCAGTCCCAGTGTCAGTCCCAGTGCCAGTGCCAGAATTCATGGGTCCAGTCTCGCTCTGTCTCGCGCCCCGGCGGCTCAGAACGGTGCCGGGGCGGGGAATCTTCATCGAATCTTCAAGGCAAACCGCCCCATCCCGGCGCGTCACCGGCCGACAATGGTAGATAGCCCCGCCTTTTGGCCCGGGGCGGAAAGGCTCCATGACCCCCCTGACCCGCAGAACCCTGATCGCCGGCGGGCTGACCCTGCTCGGCGCTGGCACCCTCACCGCCTGCGCCGCGCCGAACCCCGCGACATCCCCGGCGGCCGGCACCGGCACGCAGGGCACCGGCACGGCCATCACCCACGTCCATGCCCTCACCCGGGACCCCGAGTCCGGTGAGGTGCTGCTGGCCACCCACCAGGGCCTGTTCCGGCTCCAGGACGGGGAGCTGACCCAGGTCGGTCCGGTCGTGGACTTCATGGGTTTCACCCTGACTCCCGAGGGCCGCTACCTGGCCTCGGGTCACCCCGCACCGCGCACCGACCTGCCCGAGCCGCTGGGCCTGGCCGAGTCCACCGACCGGGGCCAGAGCTGGACGGTGCTCTCCCGCGGCGGCGCATCCGATTTCCACGCCCTGGCCGCCGGCCCGAACGGGGTCCTCGGCTTCGATGGGCAACTGCGCGCCAGCACCGACGGCCTCACCTGGCAGAGCCTTGAGATCCCCGTCGCCCCGGCATCGCTGGCGATCTCCCCCAAAACCGGGACCGTGCTGGCCACCACCGAAACCGGCATGTTGCGCTCGACCGACCACGGCGCGACCTGGACCACCCTGGACACCCCCCAGCTGATGCACCTGGTCGCCTGGGCCGATGACACCACCGCCGTGGGCGCCGGCACCGAGGGACACCTGCTGACCAGCACCGACGCCGGCGACACCTGGACCGCCAGCGACCGCCCGGTCGGCACGGCCACCGCCCTGGGAACGGGCATCACCGACGACGGGCAGACCGAAGCACTGCTGGTCGTCGGCTCGACCGTGCTGTCCACCACGGACGGCGGGAACACCACCGAATCGCTGCTGTGACCTCCCCCCGCCGCCCCCTGTCCGGCTGGCCCGCCCTTCGAACCGTTCTGGGCACCCTCGTGTTGATCCTGGGCCTGCTCGGGATGCACGCTGGTACGGGCACCAGCGCGGCTTGGGCCGCCACCGGTACGGCCGCCGCCACAACTGTTCATCACCTCGGGCCGGGCGCCATCGGTCCGGCCGGCATGGTGCCCGAGGTCGTGCTCCCGGCCGAGCCTGCCGGGGATGAGGCAGCCGACCCCGGGTTGCCGGTCTGTGCCCTGGAGGCCGTGGACGATACCTGCGCCTCGGCCCTGACCAAGGCACCTGTCGTGTCCCACTTGGCCTCCCGGGCCCTCCTGCCTAGGGCATGTCTGACAATCGTTTGGACCATGCGATCACAGCATTCAGCACCACAGCGGACCGGTAGACGATCGCGTACTTGTCATACCGGGTCG
>NZ_JBEPNB010000018.1:0-10127 GCF_040546065.1 Micrococcus sp. UYEF5 | reverse complement strand
CCTACAAGGGCCGCAACGTCATCGAGCGCCAGTACGCGCACCTGAAGCAGTGGCGGGGCCTGGCGACCCGGTATGACAAGTACGCGATCATCTACAGGGCCGCTGTGGTCCTGAATGCTGTGCTCGCATGGTCAAAACGATTGTCAGACATGCCCTAGCCGGCCGCACCAGAACCGGAACCGACACCATACGGGCCATGACTCTCGGCGGGCAGACCCCCTGGCTGCTGGACCAACTCGAGCCAGCGGCGAAGGCCTACACCACCTATACCCGCCAGCTGGCGGTACTGCTGCCCCGGGGAAGGAGACGCGACCGTACCGTGGAGGACTGGCGGGCCTGGTTGCCCACGGATGCCGGCTGGCAACACCGGGCCTGTCCGCGCTGCACCATGGAATCCACCCCTCCCTGCCCCTACCAACTGGCGTGGCTGGTGCCCCTAATGCTCTCCTGCCCCGTCCACCACTGCCGACTCGAACGCCACAACGGCCCGGTGGGCTACCACGACTTCTGGCACGTCTCGCCGGGTAGGCCCGAGCCGCGACCGGTCGGGGCGGCGATCCGGAGCATGGACCAGCGGACCTGGCAGGCCCTGACCACAGGATCCGTCGCCCTTCCCCGACACCGGGTGCACGCAGGCCTCTGGTTCCGACTACTCAGGACGCTGCTCGACGAGCTCGGCGCGACCATCATCGAATGCGGCGCACCCGGCCGGCTGACACGACAGGTGTGGGACCGCACCGGCCACCCGGTCCGCGCCGGACAGGGCCCGTGGCGCCCCTACGAGGAACTCTCCGATCAGCGCCAACTCCAGTCCCTGGAAGCCGCCGCCACCGCGATACACCTGCTCGAAACCCGGGCCATGACCTGCCCCGGACGCGAAGCCGAGGTGTTCCTGCCCCAACCGGACATTTCCCGCGACCCCGGCAGCACCGAACAAACCACGGACCCCACCGCCATCCGTTGGCAGGAGATCAAAAAGAACTTTCAGGCCGTCGTCGAGGAAGCCCGGACCACCCCCGAGACCGCCCGCCAACTCTTCAACTTCTGCACGATGTACCGCCGCGACAACGACGAAGTGATCCAAGGCGTCCGGAGCAATTTCACCGAGCTCGGCATCCCTTCGGACTACCTGTCACCATAGCTGCGCCTTGACCGTCTGCGAGACGTAGAATAAATGACCGGTTACGTGACAATATTTCTCAACACCTCGCTCTGCGGGCCTCGTGTCACATAAACGATCGAATAAATGACAGGGGTGGTGGGCGGTGCTCGTGGGGTACATGCGGGTGTCTAAGGCTGACGGCTCCCAGGCCACCGACCTGCAACGCGACGCCCTGCTCGAAGCCGGCGTGGAACCGGAGGCTCTGTACGAGGACAAGGCCTCCGGCAAGAGCGATGACCGTCCCCATCTGGCCGCGTGCCTGAAAGCGCTGCGGGCCGGGGATACCCTGCTGGTGTGGAAGCTGGACCGACTCGGCCGGGACCTGCGCCACCTGGTCAACATCGTGCACGAGCTCACCGAGCGGGGCGTGGGCCTGAAGGTGCTCACCGGCCAGGGGGCGGCGATTGACACCACGACCGCCTCCGGCAAGCTGGTGTTCGGGATCTTCGCCGCCCTGGCCGAGTTCGAACGCGAGCTGATCTCCGAACGCACCAAGGCCGGCCTGGCCTCGGCCCGGGCCCGAGGCCGCAAGGGCGGCCGGCCCTACAAGATGACCCCGGCCAAGATCCGCCTGGCGATGGCCTCGATGGGGAACAAGGACACCAACGTCGGTGCCCTGTGTAAGGAACTGGGCATCACCCGCCAGACCCTCTACCGCCACGTCTCACCCACGGGGGAACTGCGCGAAGCCGGACAGAAGGTGCTGGCCCAACGCCGATGACCACCGCGGGCTGCGGAGCTGTGTGCCGCCGATGGTGACCCACCCGGGGGCGTGTCGTATGACGTGCCGTCGCGGGACGGACCACCGGACGGGTCATGCGGGATGTCCCTAGTGGCGTGCCACTGTTCATCCATGTCGGCTGCGGGTGTGTCCGGTGGGGGGTTCCTCCTGCGGACGCGTCTATTGCTCAACCAGCCCCACTGGGTCAGTGGTGGGTGGGGTGTTCGTGGTGGGCGTGGGCGGCGGGTTCGAGTTGGAAGGTGGAGTGGTCGATCGCCACGTCGAAGTGCTCGGCGACGCAGTGTTGGAGCTGGTCCAGGATCTGGGGGGCGTGCCCGTCGTGGAAGCAGTGGTCCTCGACGACGACGTGGGCGCTGAGCACGGGGACCCCGGTGGCGATCTGGGAGGCGTGCAGGTCGTGCACGGACACCACGTGCGGCACCGCTTCAAGGTGGTCCCGAACCTCGGCGAGGTCCAGGTCCCGGGGGGTGGATTCGAGCAGGATGTGCGCGGCCTCGGCCAGGATCTTCAGGGTGCGGGGCACAATCAACACGGCGATGAGCATCCCGGCCACGGCGTCGGCCTGCGCCCAGCCGGTGGTGGCGATGACCAGGGCGCTGGCGATCACGGCCACCGAGCCCAGCGCATCGTTGAGGACCTCCAGGAACGCGGCGCGCATGTTCAGGTTGGCCCCGCGGCCGGAGCCGAGGACGGCCAGCGAGGCGAGGTTACCGGCCAAGCCGAGGATCCCGAACAGCAGCAGAGGGCCGGAGGCTACCTCGGGCGGGGCGAACAGTCGCTGCAGGCCCTCGATGAAGGCGTAGAGACCCACGGCCAGCAGGATGGCGGCCTGGGCCAGGGCGGCCAACACCTCGGCGCGCAGGAACCCCCAGGTGCGCCGGGCCGTGGGCGGCCGGGCCATCAGGGTGGAGGCCAGCAGGGCCATCAGCAACCCGCCAGCGTCGGTGAGCATGTGCGCCGCGTCCACCAGTAGGGCCAGGCTGCCGGTGATCAGCGCCCCGGCCACCTCGGCCAGCAGCACCGCCGTGGTGATGGCGAAAGCGACCGCCAGCCGCCAGCGGTGCGCCGGCGAGGCGTGGTGGTGTGCACCCATTAACTGTGTCCTCCTTCTCCGGGACCGGGCTCAGGCCGCGGCGGGGCCGTCGGGGCCCGGGGTGCCGGAGTGTGGGCAGAGCTCGACCGCGTGCCCGGTGACCGTCAGCAGCCGCTCGGCGGCGGCCAGCACCTGAAGCAGCTCGGGCTCGGCGGCCAGGGCGTACAGCGAGGCCCGGCCCACCGGCCGGGAGGCCACCAACCCGCAGCCGGCCAGGCAGGCCAGGTGCGCACTGACCGTGGACTGGGCCAACCCGAGGTGCTCGGTCAGCTCGCGCACCTTGTGCTCCCCGGTGGCCAGGTGCCGCAGGATCGCCAACCGGGTGGGGTCGGAGAACCCGTGGAACAGCGCCGCCGCCGGGCCCAGGCCCGCCGCCGGGGACACCCCCGGCTCCTTAATCATCGTCATACGACGATGATAGCGCCTTCAGTCGATAATGGCGAGGTCGCGCCCCAGGACCGGTCAGAAGCCGGTGAAGGCGGGGAGGAACTGGACGAAGACCGAGCCGGCGACGGCGACGTAGGCGACGGCGATGAGGGTCCCGGCCCAGCCGGTGGCGAACCGGACCACCCCCGGCGGGGCGGGGATCACGCCGTGGGCGAGGTTGCGGGCGGTGAGCAGGAGGAACAGGGGGATCATGGCCGCCCAGACGATCATGCAGTACAGGCAGAGGATGTAGATCTCGTACAGGGCCTGGAACCACAGCCAGGCCACGAACCCTATCCCGAGGGTGACCCCGGCCTGCAGCCCGAGCCAGTACCCGCGGCCGGGCCGGGCCCCGGAGAGCACGACCATCGCGGTGGAGATCACCACGGCGAAGGCGACGATGCCGATCAGCGGGTTGGGGAAGCCGAACAGCTCGGACTGCCAGGTGCCCATGACCCGTCCGCAGGACACCCAGGGGTTGATGTCACAGCTGGTGGTGTGGCCGGGGTTCTCGTAGAGGGCGAGGCGTTCGAGGACCAGGGTCGCCGAGGCGATCCAGCCGACGGCGCCGGTGACGAGCAGCACCAGGCCGAAGGCCCGGCGCCCGGTGAACCACGCCGGGGCCGGCGCCGGGCCGGCTGCCGATACTGGGGAGGCGGCGCTCGGGGCGGTGGGCTCGGTGAGCCGGTCGGTCATGGGAAGTCCTTTGCTCTCGGTCCTCTGCTCTGGCCCGGGTGGCCGCGGATGGTCCGGGCGGTCAGTCCTGGGTGGCGGCCTCGACGGCGGCGGTGAACTCTTCCAGGCTGTTCACGGTGAGCGGCTCACCGTCGAGGTAGAAGGTCGGGGTCCCGGCCACGCCCAGGGCGGTGCCGTCGGCCACGTCCAGCTCGACCCGGTCCCGGGTGGCCGGGTCGGCCACCGCGGCATCGTAGGCGGCCATGTCCAGGCCCAACTCTTCGGCGTAGGCCCGGAAGACCGGGCTGCGGTCCTCCGTGGTGTGGCTCCACTCGGTCTGGGTCTCGAACATCTTCTGGTACATCGACTCGTAGGCGCCCTGCTGGGCAGCGGCCTCCACGGCGATGGCCGCGGTGACCGAGTTCGGGTGGCCCGGCAGCGGGAAGTACCGGTGCACGAAGGTCACGGTGTCCGCATACTCGGCGCGCAGGTCCTCCACGAAGGGGTAAGCCGCCGCGCAGGCCTCGCACTCGAAGTCCAGGAACTCCACCAGCACGGCCTTCTCATTGGGGGCCTGCGAGAGCACCCGGCTATTCTCCCGCACCAACTGACCGGCAGACCCAGTCGACTGCCCGGTGGACTGGGCGGTGGACTGGTTGGGGTCCTGCTGCTGGGCGGTGGCGGTCCCGCGGGCCACAAGGTAACCGATGAGGGCGGCGGCCACGACCAGGCCCAGCAGCACCCAGACCACGATCTTGGCCCGGCGCTGCCGGGACGGGGTGGAAGCGGTGGGGTCAGGGGAAGTCACGAGCGGTCCAATCCGTGAGGTGGGGGGCGTGTGCGGGCGGGGTTAGACGGGGGTGGTGAAGGTGCCGGCCAGGTTCTGCAGCTGGTAGATCCACAGGGTCCAGATCCCGGTGACCATCAGCACCCCGACGAGCACCAGCAGTACCCCGCCGATGATGTTGAAGGCGCGGATGTGGCGGCGGACGAAGCCCAGCGTTCGGGTGACCCAGTCCAGGCCCATCGCCACCAGCACGAAGGGGATGCCCAGGCCCAGACAGTAGAGGAAGCCCAGCAGGGCCCCGCGCCAGGGGTCCCCGGTGGTGGTGCTCAACGCCAGCACGGCGCTGAGGGTCGGGCCCATACACGGGGTCCAGCCCAGGCCGAAGACCACCCCGAGCAGCGGGGCCCCGGCGATCCCGGTCCTGGGCTGGAAGGACATCCGCCGGGTGTTCTGCAGGAACGGCAGCCAGCCGATGAGCACCAGGCCCATCAGGATCACGAACACCCCCAAGGCCCGGATCAGCGCGTCCTGCCACTGCAACAGCCACCCGCCGATCACCCCGAAGGCGGCCCCGTAGAGGGTGAACACCGCGGCGAAGCCCATAATGAACAGTCCCACCCCGGTCATCACCCGGCGCCGGTTGTCCGCCCGGCGCGGGTCGGCCAGCCCGGAGACATACCCCAGGTATCCGGGCACCAGCGGCAAGATGCACGGGGAGAGGAAGGACACCAGCCCGGCGACCACGGCCAGCGGCATCGCCACCAGCAGTGCCCCGGACTGGACCATCTCGGCGAAGAACCCACCCAGGCTCATGGCCGTCCTCCTCGGCCCCGGCAGCGGCGATGCGGGAAGGTGGGGCAGCAACGGGCAGTCACGGAGGGTCCTCACTGATTCAATCGATCGGGGTCGCCCGGCCCGGGCGAAACCCCGCAAGAGACTACAGTGCAGGCTGTATAGTTCACCACATGCTGACGATTGCGACACGGTTGGACGTGATGAACCGGCTGGGCCGGGCGATGGCCGACCCCACCCGATCCCGGATCCTGCTGTCCCTGCTGGAGGGCCCCGGGTATCCGGCCGAGCTGGCCCAGGCCCTGGGGCTGAGCCGGTCGAACGTGTCGAACCACCTGGCCTGCCTGCGGGACTGCGGGATCGTGGCCGTCGAGCACCAGGGCCGCCGCACCCGGTACGCGATCGTCGATGCGCACCTGGCCCGGGCGCTGAGCAGTCTGCTCGAGGTGACCCTCGCGGTGGATGCCTCCGCGCCCTGCCTGGACCCGGGCTGCCCGGTACCCGGGTGCTGCGACACGGCGGAGGTGGCCTCGTGAGCGCCGCCTGCGGCTGCGAGGCCCCGACCCCCACTCCCGGTGCACCCGAGGAGCACGAGGAGCACCGGCCGTGGTGGCGCGATGCAGCCATCCTGCTCCCGGCGCTCTCCGGGCTGGCGTTCCTCACCGGGCTGGTCCTGGAATGGTCCGGGGCCGGTCTCGTGGCCACGGTGGTGTTCTGGGTCGGGCTGGTGCTGGGCGCCTGGACCTTCGTGCCCGGGGCGCTGCGCGGATTGTTCACCCGGGGCCGGCTCGGGATCGGACTGCTGATGACGATCAGCGCCATCGGCGCGGTGATCCTGGGCTACATCGAGGAGGCCGCCGCCCTGGCGTTCCTGTACTCCATCGCCGAGGCCCTGGAAGACAAGGCCATGGACCGGGCCCGGGCGGGCCTGCGCGCCCTGCTGAAACTGGTGCCCGAGACCGCGACCATCCGGGCCGGCGGGGCCACGGTGGAGGTCGAGGCCAAGGACCTGCGACCCGGGCAGGTGCTCGTGGTCCGGCCCGGGGAACGGGTCGCCACCGACGGGATCGTGCGTACCGGGCGCAGTTCCCTGGACACCTCGGCGATCACCGGCGAGTCCATCCCGGTCGAGGTCGGCCCGGGAGACACCGTCTCGGCCGGGTCGATCAATACCGCCGGGGCCCTGGAGATTGACGCCACCGCCGCCGGCACCGACAACTCCCTGACCACCATCGTGCACCTGGTCGAACAGGCCCAGGCCGAGAAGGGGGACCGGGCCCGGCTGGCCGACCGGATCGCGAAGCCCCTGGTGCCCGGGGTGCTCATCCTGGCCGTGCTCGTCGCGGCCCTCGGGTCCCTGCTCGGGGACCCGGAACTGTGGATCACCCGCGCCCTGGTGGTGTTGGTGGCCGCCTCGCCCTGCGCGCTGGCCATCGCGGTGCCGGTCACCGTGGTCTCGGCGATCGGCGCGGCCAGCCGGTTCGGGGTGGTCATCAAATCCGGGGCCGCCTTCGAGCGCCTCGGCGGGATCCGCCACCTGGCGGTGGACAAGACCGGGACCCTGACCCGCAACCAGCCCACCGTCACCGCCGTGCTCGCCGCCCCCGGCATCACCGAGGACCAAGTGCTGGGCTGGGCCGCGGCACTGGAACAGCACAGCACCCACCCGTTGGCCGCGGCCATCACCGCCGCCACCCCGGACACGCCCGCGGCCGAGGGCGTCACCGAGACCGCCGGGCACGGGATCACCGGCCGCCTGGACGGGGCTACCGTCACCGTCGGCAGCCCCCGCTGGCTGGCCCCCGGCCCCCTGGCGGCCCAGGTCCAGGGGCTGGAGGACCAGGGCATGACCGTGGTCATCATCCACCGCGACGGGGCGGTCGCCGGGGCCATCGGGGTCCGTGACGAACTGCGCCCTGAGGTCCCCACCGTCGTGACCACCCTGACCGGCCAGGGCATCGACCTGACCATGCTCACCGGGGACAACGCCCGCACCGCCCGGGCGATCGCCGACCAGGCCGGCATCGACGACGTGCGCGCCGAGTTGCGCCCCGAGGACAAGGCCACCGCCGTCCACCAGTTGACCGGCACCCGGCCCACCGCGATGATCGGTGACGGCATCAACGACTCTCCCGCCCTGGCCGCCGCCGAGGTCGGCATCGCCATGGGCGCCACCGGCTCGGACGCAGCCATCGAATCCGCCGATGTCGCCTTCACCGGCCACGACCTGCGCCTGATCCCCCAAGCTCTGGCCCACGCCCGCCGCGGCCGGGCCATCATCAATCAGAACATCATTCTCTCGCTGCTGATCATCGCCGTGCTGCTGCCGCTGGCCATCACCGGCGTCCTCGGCCTGGCCGCCGTGGTCCTGGTCCACGAGGTCGCCGAGGTCATCGTCATCGGCAACGGCCTGCGCGCCGCCACCACCCGACGCACCGCCCTGGAACCCCTCACCGACCGGCAAGCCCAACCCGCCACCACGGGATGAGCTCCTACCGTGCCTGCGGGACAGAGACGCCCAGGCCCGGTGAGACCCGACCTGTCCGGTCCATCCGGTACCTGCCAGCGATTTCACAGGTCGCGCCGGGGTCAGCAGATCCACTGAGGCGCCGGGAAACGGGCGCATCGCGAAAGGACACGAATGAACCACCGGCGCAGGTACCCCCTGGTGCTCTTGACCATTGCGATCGGGGCCGGCGTAGTGGTCCTGGACCAGGTGACCAAGTGGTGGGCGGAGAACAGCCTGTCCACGGGCGAGCGAGTCCCGCTCCTGGGTGAGCTGCTCGGGCTCCAGCTGGCCTACAACCCCGGGGCGGCCTTCTCGTTCGGGGCCAACTCGACCTGGATCTTCACCATCATCTCGGCGGTGGCGGTCGCCGCGGCGATCTGGTTCACCCTCCGGGTCCGTACCGTGTCCTGGGCGATCGTGATCGGGTGTCTCGGCGGCGCGGTGACTTCCCACCTGGGTGACCGGCTCCTGCGCCCACCGTCATTCGGGCAAGGCCACGTGGTGGACTTCCTCGCCTACGGGAACTGGTTCATCGGCAACATCGCGGACATCTTCATTGTCGGCGGGGCGCTGGCCGCGGTCCTCCTGACCGCCACGGTGCCCGACCGGGGCACCGTCGACGCCGCGCGATAACCACTACTAGGACTCCCCTCCGCGGCCCGCTGCAGTCGGTCCCCCCTAGGGAGTCAACCTGCCGGCGCCGTACGAGACCACACGGTGATCTTGGCGGGGTGGGGCGGTGCGACAGGTGGGTGGCACGCCTCGACGCCGGTCGGCGATGGAGCAGAAGCCCCGGCCCTGGGAACGACAGACCATATCCGCGTCCCGACCCCGGTGCTCCTGACCCCTGTGGTCAAGGGGCCGATCGTGCACAGGCCGACGGCCGAGGGAGGGACTGACGCACGTACAGGTGACATACGATCTGTGGTGTTCCCACACCAAAGGGAAGGATGTGCACCATGCCCGCCCCCTACCCCAAAGAGTTCCGCGATGATGTCGTCCGGGTCGCGCAGAACCGTGAGCCCGGCACCCATCTGAAAGACATCGCGAAGGACTTCGGCATCTTCGAGTCCTGCCTGACGAACTGGATTCGCCAGGCCGATATCGAAGCAGGCAACATCCCAGGCACCACCAAGGCCGAGGCCGAAGAACTCCGCGCAGCCCGCCGCAGGATCCGGCTCCTCGAGCAGGAGAACGAAGTCCTACGCCGCGCCGCGGCCTACCTCTCCCAGGCGAACCTGCCGAAAAAATGATGTACCCGCTCGTGTCCGAGCTCGCCGCCGACCAGATCCCGGTCGCGGTGTCCTTGCGGGTCCTCAAGCTCGCCCGCCAGCCCTACTACCGCTGGCGGGACCAGCCCGTCGCCGTTTCTGAGGTGGAGCAGGCCTACCGGGCCAACGCCCTGCACGCCGCTCACCTGAACGATCCGGAGTTCGGGTACCGGCTGCTGCGGGACGAGGCCGAGGCGGCCGGGGAGCGAATGGCCGCCCGTACTGCCTGGCGGCTCTGCCGCCAGAACGGGTGGCACTGCGGGTTCGGGGCCAAGCGTGGCAAGTACGGGACCCGCCCAGGCCCACCCGTGCACGACGACCACGTCCGCCGGGACTTCTCTGCCGAAGCTCCGAACCGGCTGTGGCTGACCGACATCACCGAGCACCCCACCAGTGAGGGCAAGCTCTACCTCTGCGCGATCAAGGATCTCTACGCCGGCAGGATCGTGGGGTACTCCATGGCCGGGCGTATGCAGGCCTCGTTGGCCGTGAACGCCCTCGAGCAGGCCGTGGCACGCCGCGGCGGCACCGATGCGGTGGCCGGGTGCATCGTGCACTCGGACCGCGGCTCCCAGGGTGGATTCAATCGGTCGTCGCAACACCCTCTCGGAATCACTGGAGGTATGGGCGATGGCAAGCAAGGACTGGGCGAGGAAGATCAGTGACGTGC
>NZ_JBEPNB010000017.1:0-11225 GCF_040546065.1 Micrococcus sp. UYEF5 | reverse complement strand
GCGACACCTACCTGCAGCCAGTCCTGCGTGATCGCGGCAACAAGACCGCCACGGAGCGCTGCAAAAACCCCGCCACCAAGCGAACGAAGCCACAGCCCCGTCGCATCCCGGACGCCCGCCACAAACGACCGTTTGTGCCGGGGCGCTAGGTGTGGGCGCTGCTTCAGTCTTCATGGGCAGGGGTCGCCGGTGGATCGGTCGTGGTCTAGGTTTCTTTTGGCGTACTCGTAGAGCCCTCGTAGCTGGGCTCTCGTGCCCAACCCATCCGCCCTTGAGCTTCGGAGATCACCCGATGATCGAATCCACCCCAGCTGGCCGGGTCTCGGGGCGGTCCGCAGCGCAAGTGGTCCTGGGGCTCGTGCTGCTGGTGCTCATCGTTCCCGTGGCCATAGCCGTCTTCATGGCCGCCTACGCCGTCGCGGAGTTCGCCCAGGGCAGCCACGCTCCCGTGGGGGCGCCTTCCTTGCTCGTCAGCGTGGGGCAGCTCCTCGTCGTCGCATGCGCGGCCGTCTGCGGCGTCCGGTTCGCTCGATCCAGATCCCCTCGCTCTCGGTGAGGCTGGACGGCCGCGGTGGTTGCTCTGTTGGTGCTGGCCGCCTGGCCTGTCCTGGTGGGAGGGATCGGCCTGGTGGAGCGAGAGGCGTGTTAAGTCCGCCCGGCGCCGTTCTGGTGTGAGTGAGCCTGCAACCGCAAGGGGCCGGCGCCAGGGCGCAGCTGTCCCCAGGGGGGCTATCCGGGTACGAGGACTCGTTCCTACCCTGGGGCGATGACTGCACCGGATGCCCTGCCGCCCTCAGAGTTGCCGTCCACGCCTGAGGTGCGCCGGGTGATGTCCGCGCTGGTCCAGAGGTACTTCAGTCGTGAGACTCACGCGCGTCTCCTCGACGCCGACGTGACCGGGGAGGTGCTCACGGTGGTGGCCTGGCAGGCCGGACCTTCCCCGGAAGACCCGCGACGGGTGATCGCCCACCGCACGGACCTGGGGATGCGTCTGGCCGAGTGCGAGGGGGATCTGGAGGCGGTGCTCCTGGATGCATTGCAGTTCCAGGTATTCGAGCCGAGCGCGCCGGGCTGGGCGGCGTCCAGGCGGGTATACCCCAGCGGGGTGGCACAGAACGTCGTGCCGTCCCGCTGTTTGCTCATCGGCCGACGGAGAGCTCGATCAGTTGCGGGCTGCTGCAGCAGGCGTCGCCGGCTGGGGCTGGGGCGTCGCAGCTGCCGCCGAGGTCGGTGGTGCATACGCCGGTCTCGGGTAGTTCGAGGTGGACTGCGTCGGCTGCTTTGCGGTCGCCGGCCAGGGCTGCTGCGATGGAGCGGACCTGTTCGTAGCCGGTGGCCATGAGGAAGGTGGGGGCGCGGCCGTAGCTCTTCATCCCCACGATGTAGAAGTTCGTCTCCGGGTGGGCGAGGACTCGCTCACCGTGAGGCTCGACGGATCCGCAGGAGTGGAACTCGGGATCGATCAGCGGCCCCAGCTGGGACGGTGCTTCGACGGCCGGGTCCAGGGCCAGGCGGAGTTCGGAGAGCATTCCGAGATCAGGGCGGAACCCGGTGGCGGGCACCAGCACATCGACGCTCACTTCTCGCTCCCCGTCCGGGGTCACAGCGTGGACGGTCAACGTGTCGTCGGCTCTGAAGCGAGTGATGGTGAAGGAGGTGAGGACCTCGATGCGTCCGGAGTCGACCAGCTGGCGCAGTCGCGAGCCGAGCGCTCCTCGGGCTGCGAGTTCGTCCTGGTCGCCGCCCCCGTAGACGCGGGTGAGGTCTGCGGTGCGAGCGGCCCAAATGATGGTGGTGTCGGCCTCCAGGCCTGCGAGGTCCAGCAGGGTATTGGCGGCTGAGTGGCCGGCACCGGTCACCATGACTCGCTTGCCGGCGAAGCGGTCACGGTCGCGGCCCTGCACGTCAGGCAGCGGCGCGGTGATGTGGCCCGCGGCGCGGGCCTGCTGCTCGCCGGGAGCAAGGAGCCCGGCCTGTCCGAGGGGGTTGGGCGTGGACCAGGTGCCGGAGGCGTCGATGACCGCGGAGGCGAGCACGTCTTCGCTGTGCCCGTCGGTGGTCTGGATCCGGACGAGGAAGGGGGTCTCCTCGCGGCGTGCGGTGCGGGTCTTGTCGATGCCGGCGCGGGAGACGGCGGTGACCCGCGCCCCGTAGCGGATCGACTCGGCGAGCTGGGGAAGCTGCGCGAGCGGTTCGAGGTAATGCTCGCGCAGTTCGTGACCGGTCGGGAGAACGTCGGCGTCGGGTGCGGTCCAGCCGGCAGCTTCGAGGAGACGCTGTGCGGCGGCGTCGAGGTTGTGCTGCCACGGCGAGAAGAGCCGCGTGTGCCCCCACTCGGCGATCGCGGCTCCTGCCGCGGTCCCGGCCTCGAGGATCAGGAACGGCAGGCCGCGCTCAGAGAGGTGGGCGGCGGCGGCAAGGCCGATGGGGCCAGCGCCGATGACGACAATGGGATGTGAGTTCGTTGCGGTGGTCACGATGATGAGTCTCCTTGCTGCGGGGCGGTCAGTTCGCGGTGCCGGTGAGGTCGGTCAGGAGCTTGCGGACGTGGGTGTCGATGTCGTCGCGGACCAAGCGCATCCGCTCCATCCCTTCGATGCCGCGCTGAGAGGGCTCATCGGTGTGCCAGGTCGTGACCGGCGCGGTCATGCCCTCGACGGGTTTGATGACGGCTTCGTCGCCGATGACGATCACGTGGTCGACGCTTCGCAGCAGCTCGGGGGTGACCGGCTGCGGGACGGCGGAGGACATGTCCGCGCCGACCTCGGCGATCGCCTCCGCGGACTGGGCGTTGATGGCGGTGCCCGGGCGGGTGCCGGCGGAATGCACGTCGACCTCATCCCCGGCGTGATGGCGCATGAGGGCGGCGGCCATCTGGGACTTGCCGCCGTTCTTCACGCAGACGAACAGGACTGAAGGGCGCTTCGTGGTCATGGCGAGGGGATCCTTCTGTGGGGTCATCGGGTGGGGGCGGTGGTGTCGCCGGGGAACAGGCGCCGCCCCATAGCGAGGGCGACGTAGACGAGGGCGACGAGGACGGGGACTTCGATCAGCGGGCCGACGACGCCGGCGAGGGCCTGGCCGGAGGTGACTCCGAAGGTGCCGATGGCGACGGCGATGGCGAGCTCGAAGTTGTTGCCCGAGGCCGTGAACGCGACGGTCGTGGACTTCGCGTAGTCGAGGCCGATCGCGCGGCCGAGCAGGAAGGACCCCAGGAACATGACGACGAAGTAGACCAGCAGCGGCAGGGCGATGCGGGCCACGTCTCCCGGTGCGGAGATGATCGCGTCGCCCTGGAGGGCGAACAGCAGCACGATGGTGAACAGCAGCCCGTACAGCGCCCAGGGACCGATCTTCGGGAGGAACCGCTCCTCGTACCAGGTCCGGCCCTTGGCTCGCTCACCGAGGATGCGGGTCAGGAACCCTGCGACCAGCGGGATCCCGAGGAAGATCAGCACGCTGAGGACGATCGCACCGATCGAGAACTCGGCCGACGTGGTCGGCAGCCCCAGCCAGGACGGCAGCGCCTGGAGGTAGAACCAGCCCAGGGCACCGAAGGCGATCACCTGGAAGACGGAGTTGATCGCGACCAGCACCGCGGCTGCTTCTCGGTCACCGCAGGCGAGGTCGTTCCAGATGAGGACCATCGCGATGCAGCGTGCGAGCCCGACGATGATCAGGCCGGTGCGGTACTCCGGAAGGTCGGCCAGGAAGATCCAGGCCAGGGCGAACATGAGTGCCGGGCCGACGATCCAGTTCAGCACCAGCGAGGTCACCAGCAGGCGTCGGTCCGCGCCGATACGCCGGGTCTCGTCGTAGCGGACCTTCGCCAGGACCGGGTACATCATCACCAACAGTCCGATCGCAATGGGCAGGGACACGGATCCGATCTTCACCGCCTCCAGCGCGGTGTTCAGGCCGGGGATGAACCGCCCCAGCAGGAGACCCACTGCCATGGCGGCCAGGATCCACACCGGGAGCCAGCGATCGAGGAAGGACATCTCCTTCATCACGCGGGGCTGCTCCACATCCTTGGTGGTCGTACTCATGAGGGGGGCCGAACCTTCCATCGACGGATATCGATGCGAACGCTATGCTTCACATCGATGACTGTCAATGTAAGGTGGGGGCATGTCCACGACGACCGCGATCACAGCTGCCGGGCTCGAGACGATGAACGGCCCTGAGGAGTGCTGCAGGCTCTCAGCGGGGCCCGTCGACAGCGTCGAGGCCGAGAGGATCGCGTCCTTGCTCAAGGCGCTTTCCGACCCGACCCGTCTCCGGCTTCTGTCCCATGTCGCTGCTCAGGGCTGCAATTCGGTCTGCGCCTGTGATCTCACCGAGCCGCTGGGCATCAGCCAGCCGACCGTGAGTCACCACATGAAGAAGCTCGTCGACGCTGGCCTGCTCACGCGCGAGCAGAAGGGCCGCTGGGCGCACTACTCCGTCGTGCCGTCGGCCTTCGCCGAGCTCCGTTCCTTCCTCGACATCGCCTGAACCCCCGCCGCCGACTTTGGAGATCCTCCTGACCGCACGGCCCAGTGTCCAGGTCGTCTGCGTCCACAACGCCGGTCGCTCGCAGTCCGGTTAGCCGGCGACGCGTTGGTCCGCTGCCACCGCCGGGTCCAGCAGGACCTGCATGGCCACCGCGGCCGCACGGGCGACCCGCTCTACTCCGCCCGTCGAACCCTGCACGCCGGAACCGGGTTGCTCACCGACAAGCAGAGGGCCCGGCTCGAGGCCACTTGGGGGACCTGCCAGCGGATGATCAGCGCCTACCGCGAACCCGACAGGGCTCGAGGAAAGGAGTCGATGGATGGCGTGCACAGGTTCAGGAGGAGGTGACAGGCAGGTCCTTCGGAGACTTGCGCTGACCGGAGCGCTGCCCGGACTGCCCGGACCGCCCGGACCGACCGGGCTGCGCCCTTGGGCAGGGTCACAGCATTTCCAGTGGTCGCGGTCCGCTCGGGGGCGGAAACGCACGGTCCAGAGCATCCAGGTCTTCGCGGGTCAGCTGCACGTCCAGTGCTGTGGCGTTGTCGCGCACGTGCTGCGGGCTGCTCGCCTTGGGGATCGTGCAGAGCGAGTCGCGGCGCAGCACCCAGGCAAGGGCCGCCGCCGCGGGGCTGACGCTGTGACGGGCCGCGACGTCGTTCAGCGTCGTGTCGTCAAGGATGCGGCCCTGCTCGATCGGCGAGTACGCCATGACCGGCAGCTGGTGGTCGGTGCACCACGGCAGCAGGTCGTACTCCGGTCCTCGCCGCGACAGGTTGTACAGCACCTGATCCGTGGCCAGCCCGCTGCTGCCCGGCACGTCCTGCAGCTCGGCGAGGGCCCGGTGGTCGAAGTTGCTGACGCCCCAGTATCGGATTTTCCCGTCCTCGACGAGCTGGTGGAAGGCTGCGACGGTGTCCTGCAGCGGGTACCTGCCCTGCCAGTGCAGCAGGTAGAGGTCGATCCGATCGGTGCCCAGGCGTTTCAGGCTGCGTTCGCAGGCCGCGATCGTGCCGGAACGGGAGGCGTGGGACGGCATGACCTTGCTGACCACGAACGCCTCGTCGCGGCGACCCGCCAGTGCTTCACCGACCACCTCCTCCGCGCCGCCGTCGGCGTACATCTCGGCGGTGTCGACCAGCGTCATGCCCAGCTCGAGGCCGGCGTGCAGCGCGGCGACCTCGTCGCCGCGGCGGCCGGGGTCCTCACCCCAGCCCCAGGTGCCCTGGCCCAGCACAGGGATGGACTCACCGCTCGGCAGCGTTATCCGTCGCATCCGCGATCACTTCCTTCTGGTTGTCCTGAGGTGGGACGTGGGCTGAGATCCTCGAAGGGTCGGCGCGTCCTCGACCGGTGCTGGCTTATAGGAGGGTGGCGGGTACCGAGGTGCCGGGTGTCGAGCTGGTAGTCAGCCCCGCCTGCGCCATGTGGCGTACCGGGCTGCTCACGAGCGGTTTCCGGCGCCGGTGGGCTGGACGGTACCACCACGGCGGAACAGAAGGCAGAGGTCATCGGGTGAGCGGCTGGTGGCCAGGTTCCCGTCTCGGGCCGCCTCTTGGTCCGCCACGTTCACACCGGCATTGCGCAGGTCGGTGCGGATGCTGGGGTGTAGAGATGCAGCGAAGATTTCACACGACACGCGGTGAACCCTTCTGGGAGCAAAATCTTCAGCGGGGTTTGTGAAATGTACCCCTCGGCCGCCGAGAGAGTCACCAACGCCCAGGGTCAGTACATCTAGCCGACCACCCTGACCGCTGCGCCGCGGACATGTCCCAGGGGCACGCCTGACAGCGAGCTCATGCCGGGAAGGCGCGTGCCACCTGGCCGCTCGACTTCCGCCTCAGGCACCGGGTGCAGAGGAGTCACCTCTCATGGCCGACGGTTGGCTATAAGTCGGGGATGCTCTCGCGTGCAGCTTTGCGAATTTGTGCTGAAGCGTGCTGCGTGGCGATGGTTAGCAGTTGAGAAACAGCTGGCTTCCCCGAAGGAGTCTGTAGTCCAGAAACAACTGCCGCAGCACTCTGCCTTCCGCCAGAGTTCAGGACCTGCGACAGAATAGTCATCACACCTGCAGTGGCGCGGTCGCCAGCGACCAACCTACTCAGCCCTCTGAGCGCTGCAGTACGTACGCTCGCGTTTGAGTCACCTGCGAGAGCGAGAAGGAGCTCGGAGTCTGCCCTGTCTCCGAAACGTTCGATGATCCGTGCTGCCGCGGCACGGTGATCGGTGTCGCCGCCAACGAGGTCCCGGATCAACGATTCGCGCGTTTGCTCATCCACGAGAGCAGCCAGGGCTTCGGAGGCGAGGCTCCGAATGTCCTCGTCGTCACCAGAGAGGATCCACGCTGGCTTCCGAGTCTGAAGAGCGGACACGGCTTCGACAAGTTGTTTCTTGATTGGGCCGGCAAGTGTCGCTCCGTGCACTGCGAGTACGCCCAATGCCCCAGACTGCTGCTGCGCGCTGACCTCGGGGGCAGTTAACAAGGCTTCGATACGATCCCACCGCCCACTCGAAGGGTGCCAGATACCGAGCAGCGCCAGTGCCTCGCCGGGGTCGAGGCCACCGCGACCGAACGCACCCCTGGCAGCATGCTCGATAAGAGTGTCGATGTTGCTACACAGCCGGTCGGTGAGAGCGTTGACTGCATCGGAGGGCAGCGTACGCACGTCGTCAATCGCTCCGAAGATGAGCAATTCCCCGGCCCGGGCTCGTTGAAGGACTTGCTCGCGACTCTCAACTACTGCAGGAGCAGCAACCCTCAAGAATGCTTCGCGCAGATAGGGGGCGTCGCCGTCAGATCGGTTCGCCGCGCGCTGACGGTCGCTCTCACGCCACGCCGATGCGGGGATCACGTGAATCAGCCGGGCGAGTGTTTGCGCTGTTCCGTCGTCGGTGACTGGTGGCTGGTTAAGGAAGTAGTCGATCACGTTGTGAAGGGCGTCCTCGCTCAACGTGCAGACCATGGCCTTCAGGAGATCGATGATCTTGTAAAAAAAGTTGAATGTGGGTCGAGTGCGTTCCATGTAGCGCTGCGGCTCTTGAAGTGTCGCTAGCGCCCACGCACAGATTTCGTCGGCCTGTGCGGGTTCGAGAACGTCCCCGGCGGACGTCAGCAGTTCGATGTCTGCCAGAGCGGTTGTTCGGGTCGATCGAGACAAGTCCACGCTGCTCGCCGCGATCCTCGCGGCCATCGTTGGACCTGTGCGCACGATGTGCCGAGTCGCGCGCGCAGTGCTCTTGCTGTCACCGGAGAGACGGAGGATCGTCAGCCGGCCCGCGACTTTCGCGGGGTTGTCCGTGGGCCGGCTCGTGACAAGAAAATGCTCCGCGAGAGCGCCACTTGCACCACGCCACCCGTCATGATCACCAGTGCAGGACGCAAGCCACGCGGCGGAGAGCAGGCCTGTGTGGGCGGCGTCTGCGCTCCCGATCCGAATCGACGCATCCTCGCTCCAGCTTCGGAAGGCCTCAGCGAGATGAGCAGACAGGCCGTGGGACATCACCTGGGATCTCCACCATGACGCTGGGTTGTCGATGCGCTGGACGGTGTTGGCGATGTCGCCCTGCATCCAGCCAGTTGCCTTGAACGAGGTCAGTGCACACGCTCCCGCGATGGCTGCCGCCGTGACGTCTGACGGTGCTTCTCGGTGGATGCGCTGGGTCTTCATTGCGAGGTCGAAAGCCTCCTCGTGTCGTCCAACCTCCAGCAGCGCCCGTGCTCGTTGCGATTCCAGCCACGCGTGATCCACTGGGGAGTAGTCATCATGCGCCAAGGCGTCTTGAAGCAATTGAAGCGCCGTGTCTGGATCGTTCTCGTCGAAGCGATAGACGCAGCGAAGCACGGCTGCCGCGGAGCGTTCACTTGGCGCAGAGGCTAGGTCGCCAAGATGAAGCAGGTCATCGGGTTCTCCTTGGTAGTGCCAGCGGTGAAGCGCAGCCGTGGCGCGCCAACACCAGTCATCGGCCTCGCGCGCGTCTTCGAGTGACAGACCTTTCCGCTCGGCGTCATTCTCCGGTCCGAGTGTGGAATGGCTCAGCGGTTCTAGGAGCCGTTCGAGGTCGTCCCGGAAGAGCATTTGCATGGCGAGGGCTTCGAGCCCGGTGATGGAGTCCGGGTCCAGGTTCCGGTGTGGAGCGATAAGCCGGGGAGTGATGAGGGCATGCCGAACTCCATCGGCCGGTGCGAGATGCACGGCGCCAGTCCACGCGGTGCCGTCCCAGGTCGGAGTCGGAAGCTGTGTTAGCGCGACGTCGGAGAGCTTTTCGTTGTGATCGAGGTCAACAGATTGAGAGGCTGGTACAAGAATCTTGGCGCCCTTGCCGGTTGAGACGACTCGCTCAGGAGTCACGTGAACCCAGAGCGAGAGGTTTCTGTCTTGATCGCGCAGGATCACGACGTGAGGCAGAGCGTGGTGCAGCCAGTAGTCGAAGTGTTCGCGGTCATCTTCGGCAAACCACCACCCAGTGATCGTGCCCTCGGCGTCCTTCTGCGGAGATTTAAAGTATGAAGGTCCGGTCTTGACCTGGGCGCCCATCACGGCGCCGAGTTCGTATCGGCGGGCATCTCGCGGCCGCAAGTACAGATCGGTACCTGTGTCATGTCGGCTATCGAGCACCCCTCCCCAGCCCAGACGCTCGAACTGCGCCAAGACCTCGGACTCTCCTGAGGTTCCCGTAGCTTCGTTTGCTGGCGCGCGCACCTACACCTCCTCCGTGGTCCCGTCCGCAACAACGCGACCTTTACGTACCGCAGAACCAGTGAATGTGAGCGGTATAAACGAGTCTCGAAATGCGAGTCCCGATGGACGTCGCGTAGGCCCACCACCGGGAGGAGTGGTGAGAGGGAACCTCATCCCGACCGGCGCCTTGCCTGAAACACGGCCAGGGCACGGGCCGTCCGCTGGATAACCGGGGTGAGCGGGAGCGGCCAGACAGTCGGGGAGGTCTGTCCTTCCTCCGAAGTGCCTCGCGGCCGCGACATGGAACATCGCACCATGGGCCCAGGCGATCATGTATGTCTCGGCGAGAACGGCAGGAACATCCACCCTCAACTGCGTCAGTTCCAGTCCTTGTGAATGCCCGTCCACCCTGGGTGCCTGTGCGAGCACTTCAATAACGGGGCAATCGAAGATGTCCACGGCGTCTGGCCCGGTCAGGGCGCCTACCGGGATGGTCCCATCCGCGTTCGGCGGAGTGGTGGCGAAGGTGACTTTGAGATCATCACGCGCACGGACTGACAAACCGTGCTTGACCTTGTTGTGAGCAGCGTTGAGTTGGAGTTCATGCCCCACGAGCAGGGCGATAGCGAAATTGAGCCAGTCGGCGAACACGTTGGATGCTGAGGCAAGTTGATCTGTCATCCCGCTTTGCAAGTCCTGCTCCTGGACCACTAGACGGGCGAACTGCATAGGGGCCTCCGCCGAGGAGAAGGACTCGCGGATCTGGTCCACAACCTGGCCGAGTTGGTTTGGCCCGGTCGACAGGGTCTCCCATACACACGATTTGCCAGCGCTCCTCCGCTGCGAGAGTGCGGCCGTCAACCGCACCAGCGACTCAGCCGCATGGTGCCGCAGGGCATACGCATCCGTAGCGACCTGTGTGGCAATGGAGTTCGGCGAGGTCTCGGGTATGAATCCCATCGGCTGGCCAAGCAGGCGGGAGAACCGCGCAAGGGTCTCGGGCTCGTGGTGCTCTCTATGATCGGGCGCCGCTAGGGCATGCTTATGGCTGTCAACGTCTGATTCTGCCCACCACAGCATCATGCGGATTCGGGCGCTGAAGTACCCGTACGGATCAGACGACAAAAAAGTGTCGTCAAGCTCCTGACACTGCTCGGCCGTCAGGTCCGGCCCGGTGGGTGGCGGGTACATGCGACAAGCGTATGGCCTGCAGCTCGGAGGCAGAGGCTCTGCCCTGGCCGCTGGCGTCGTAATGACCCCCACGAGAGGCACTACGCTCGTGGCAGGGAGCATCGACGTCACGCGCCCACTAATTTCGTCACTGGGACCCACCATGGCCGGGGTCGCCGCTGCAAGCCAACTACTGGGCGCCCACGTGACTCACCGCGCGCAACGCCCGAATCTAATCTGCCGCTGAGGGTGCGTCACAGAGGCAACTACGGGGCACGCCAGAGCTGAGGAGGCGCCACGTGTCGGGGGCGCAGCCTCAGGACTAGGCGGGTTGGGTGGTCCGAAGACCCCGGGGGTCAAAGGCGGCCAGGTTCTCTCGATCGCTGGCCATCTCCTCCGCCAGATAAGCATCGGCAGTGCCCTTGGGGGCGTTGGCGAAGCGGATCGGACTTGGCCCCTCGAGCATCCCCAGGGCCCCCAGGCGGACACCGTTTTTCCCGTCGCGCAAGTGCCTGGCCGAGCGACCGGCGCCAACATAGGAATGCCAGCACAAATCGCGGGGTGCAGCTGACCGGCTCAGGGTATCTGCTGCCATCGCGCAAGCTCATCGGCGGGCGTGATTAGCCAACGGTGCGGGTCGGCCTCGAAGGAGAGGCCATCGTGCGCCCGCTACGAGGAGGGTCGAGGCTGATTTGTCGGGGCTTCGGCGGGAATTGGCAGCTGGGAGGATCGAGATGCAGATTCACCAACGTCTCAAGAGGTCACGCGTTCAGGACAATACGAAGTACTGGGCTGACCCCGTTTCGTAGGTCCAGTCGTTATGAGAGTCGTCCTGTTGCCCGCGGTCGCGGGCAGGGAGACTGGTCAGATCATGACGAACAG
>NZ_JBEPNB010000016.1:0-13655 GCF_040546065.1 Micrococcus sp. UYEF5 | reverse complement strand
GCCCCCCCGGCCCCCCGCGCCCCGCGCGCGCGCCGCGCCGGCCCCCCCCGGGGGGGGGCGGCCCCCCCCCCGCCCCCCCCGCCCCCCCCCCCCCCCCGGCCCCCCCCCCCCCCCCCACGAGTACCCTACTCACAGGGATGTGGGAGGCGTCACAGGGGATCAGGGGATCCTCTGGGTGCCACACAGCAAGGAGGCCATCATGGCCCTGCTCAGGAAGACTGCGGCGTGGGGAGCCGCTGCGGTCGGTGCTGTGGCGCGGGTGCAGTACGGGGCCCTGTCCGAGCCCATCGGTGGGAACTGACCGTGACGGGCAGGGGACTCCGGACGCTCGGGCTGCTCGTCACCCGTGCCGTGCTGCTCGTGGCACTGTGCGGGCTGGCGCTGAGCCTCGTGGGCTCCCTGTCCGTCCACCATCGGCAGTACTTCGGAGCCGCGGAGTGCGGACCGGCCGTCTGGGATGTCGGCATCGGAGGCGGCAGCGAGGCCTGGTCCGTGGCAGAGGCCGCCACGACCGGGCGGAAACTCACCCTGATGGCGAGCGGGGCGGACCCCGGCGTGCGCCACCTGGCCGGCCCCGCGGCCCCGTGTCTTGCGGGCGTCGACGTACCGACCTTGGAATCTCTGCGGGCAGCGCGAGGGTTTCTGCTGCGCGAGGGCAGCATTCTGGCCGACCGGGCTGCTCGGAGCGGGGAACTGTCCGGTCGGCCGGTGGCCCTCACCTCCGCGGCGGACTGGCGAGGCCTCCCCGCAGACGGGGTGATCCAGCCGACCCCGGCGTTCGACAACTCCGCCTCCTACGTGGGCATCCTCGTGGGCGAGCCCGGTGATCTGGAGGGATTCCTCCAGACCCTGCGAGCGTCCGGGCTGGGAGTCGAAGCGACTCCAGCGCCCTCGGCACTGAACGCGGCCATCACGTCGCCGGTGCTCGGCGTGACCGCGACGCTGACCGGCCTCACTCTGATCAGCGTCACGGCGTTCTGGGTCCTGACTCTGCGTTCGACGGAGCGCGCCGCACTGCGAGTCCTACGCCTGCTGGGGGTGCCCCCGCTTCGGGCCGCGGTGTCGCGCGCCAGGGTGAGCGTGGTGCCGTTCCTCGGCGCTGCGGGGATCTCTGCCGCGCTGTGGCAGGGGATGGTGCTGACCGGTGCGGTCACGGAACCGTCCCCGCTCGTCGCAAGCGGCGTCATCCTGGTCGTGCTGCTGGGCGACGCCGTGCTCGTGGCGGCGACCCATGTGGTCTCTCTCTGGATGCGAGCGCCCCGGTGAGCCTCCGGAGTCTCGGCGTGGCCTGGAGCGACGGGCTGCGCGACACGCTGAGGTTCTGGCCGTTGGTGCTGGTCGCCTTCGTCCACGCGGTCGCCTCGTGCTCGCTCTTGGGACTGTCCTTCCAGCAGGCGAGCGAGGCGCAGGAGATCGATCGGCACCTGCAACGGTGGGAGCAGCTCGGTGCGGCCTCGTTGCGGGGCTACTACCTCGCGGGGCTAGGGGATCTGGAAGGGCGCGGCAACGCCCCGGGCGAACCGCAGCAGGAGCCGCCCGAGCCCGACCTCTCTGCCGGCTCCCAGACCGACTCCGTCGACGACGGTCGACGCACCGCCGCGCTGTTCGCCCTCCTGACGGACCCGCACCGGACGGCGTACACGATGGACCCCTACGGGGACCGATTCGGCGATGACCTCCCCGGCGCCCTGCTGGTGACCGAGGACTTCTTCGCCGGGTCCGGTCTCGACGAGACGCTGTCTCCGACGGGTCAGTCCCCGCATCGCGACGCCGACGGCACGGCCGCTCCCTACGCGGTGCTGGGCAGCGACTCCTCGGCGAAGGATCCGTACGCGCTCACGGCCGGGGGCGTCCTGCCACCGCCGACGCGTGTGCAGTTCCAGGACGCCATGATCCCGGTGACCGGACGGCTGGCGCCGGGCGCCACCGCTCTGGATCCGATGATGGGATCGGTTCCGCTGGACGAAGCCGTCCTGGTGGTCGTCCCGACCTCGATGCTGGCGAGCCTGTACCCGCCAGACGCGTTGGAGGGCCTCCTGCTGCGCACCATCGTCCTGGGCCAGGATGCCGTCCCGGCACTGGATGCGGCAGGACGAGCCCTCGAAACGGACGCTCTGGTGGTCACCGCCGAACCCCTGACTCCGCAGTCCTCCGCGCTGCTGCAGTCCCTGAGCGCCAGCTCCCGCACGCTGCTCGTCCTGTTCGGCGCGGCGGTGCTCGGCGCCGTCGTCTCCCTGTTCGGCGTTCTCGGCGTGCTCGCCCGGGCTCTGGCCCCCACCTGGCGGATCGCCGCGATGGTGGGCGCCGCCCGCTGGCAGGCCGCGGTGCGGATCACCGTTCCCGTGCTCTTCGCATGGGTCCTGCCGGCCGTTGTCGGTCTCACCGCGGGTGCGTCCGCCCTGCCGGGGCCGCCGTCCACCGGCCCGATGTCCGCCGCGCTCATCGCCGTCATGGCGATCGGCGCCGTCGCCACCCTGTCCTCCTGGCGCGCACTCGCGGCGACCTTCGGTCGCCGCCCCCGCCGCCACCGGCCGACCAAGGAGACCGCATGAGCCTCCTCGAAGTCCACGACGTGGACAAGACGTTCCTCTCCGGCGGGGAGGCGGTGCCCGTCCTCCGGGGGGCCTCTCTGCTGGTTCCGGCCGGTGAGATGCAAGCCGTCACCGGGCCTTCCGGGTCCGGGAAATCCACCCTGCTGCGGATCCTCGCGTGCCTGGATTCCCCGGACTCGGGTCGCGTCCTGCTGGGGGGAGAACCCCTCCCGGAGCCGTGGAGCCGGGGCGGGGACCGGTATCGGAACCAGCGGTGCGGCATCGTCCTGCAGGACTTCGCCCTCATGGAGCACGCCACCGCACTGGAGAACGTGATGCTGCCCCTGCGCTACGGCCCGGACCGGGTCCCGCGTGGGGAGCAGCGACGCCGCGCGGGGGAGGCCCTCGAGCGGGTGGGGTTGGGAATGCGCACGGGTCACCGGGCCCGCACGCTGTCCGGCGGGGAGAAGCAGCGGGTGGCCGTCGCCCGCGCTCTCATCAACGAGCCGCCGCTGGTCCTGGCGGACGAACCGACGGGGGCGCTGGATCAGGAGAGGACGCGGGACGTCGTCGACCTGCTGCGCGGAGCCGTGGGGCCTGAGCGGGCCGTGGTGGTCGTGACCCATGACCCGAGGGTGGCGGCCGCCTGCGACCGGCGCTGGCACCTCGTGGACGGGGAGCTGGCACCACAGGACTGAAGCGGCGCGCGCCGTCGTCGACTTCTCGTGGGGAGCAACGCCGGTTGACTTATCCCGGGTGCGGCGGCCTACGACCGGTGACAACTCAACCGACGACGGCGGCCCGCACCTTCACGCGCAGGTGCGGGCCGACGTCGTCCCGGCGGGGCGCTCAGGCGGTGCGCAGCACCATGCCCGGGTGGAGCATGGTCGAGACCGTCATGCCGTTGAGGCGTTGCAGGCGCTCCATGGAGACGCCCGTGCGCTGGGAGATGAGCCACCAGCCGTCGTTCGCCTGGACCACGTACGTGGCGGGCGAGGGCGCCGGGGCGGAGGCGGTCTGGCCAGTCCGCAGCACCATCCCCGGGTGCAGCACGGTGGTCGCGGTCATGCCGTTGAGGCGCTGGAGGGTCTCCATCGTCACGCCGGTGCGGTGGGCGATGATCCACCAGCCGTCGCCCTCGCGGACCGTGTACGTGCCCGGGGCAGGGGCCGGGGTCGGGGCAGGCGCGGGCGGGGAGGCCGGCGCCGTGGCGGCGGTGATGAGCACCATCCCCGGGTGCAGGACGGTCGACTCGGTCATGCCGTTGAGCTCCTGGAGGGTGGCCGCGGGCACCCCGGTGCGGCGGGCGATGATCCACCAGCCGTCGTTCGGCTGCACCGTGTACGTGCCGGCGGTCGACGGCTCGGTCGTCGGAGCCGGCGTCGGAGCCGGGGTGGCCGGTGTCGGCGGCTGGCCGGCCGCCGTCGCGATGGCCTCGGCGCGGTCCCGCAGGTCGTCGAAGCGAGCCATCAGGTGCTGCCCCGGGCACGCGGTCGCGGACGTGGCCCGGTGCGGGAAGATCGTGTCCACGGTGACGGGCGTGCCCGCGGCGTACTTCGTGCTGCCGCCCGAGGTCAGGGTGACCCGGCCGCGCGCGTCGATGCCGTCGCGGTACAGGTAGTAGGCGGTGGCGCGGGCCATCGCGTCCACGACCTCCTCGGACGGGGCGACCACGTCGTAGTCGCCCATCGTGGAAATGCCCATCGTGCCCCGGTTGAACCCGCCCGCGTGCGTGCCCAGCGGGTTCGAGTTCAGGGCGCCGCGGCGGCCCTCGTAGATGTTGCCGAAGCGGTCCGTGATCAGGTGGTACGGGAAGTCGCCCCAGCCGAGGGTCTTCGTGTAGTACGCGTAGATGCCGCGCATCTGCTCCACGGCCTGGGCGCGCGTGTAGTCGTTGGTGCCGGCCGTGTGGTGGATGGTCAGCGCGCGCACCTGGTCGAACTGCGGGGAGTCCTCCGCCCAGGACTCGTCCGCGCCCCACTGGGCGCGGGTGATGACGTCCGGGAGGATCTTCGCGCGGGCGTCCGAGGCCGTGGCCACGGTGTGGGCCTCGGCGGGTGCGGCGCCCCCGACGACGGCGCTCGACTTCACGCCCCGGGGCAGGCCGGCGGTCTCGGCGGCCTGCTCGGCGGCCACCGCCGGGTGCGCGCTCGCGACGGTCTCGTCCGTGGCGGCCGTGCCCGGGTCGATGAGGGACAGCTCGAGGCCGGCCGGGGCTGCGCCGTCGACGGTGGTCACGCGCAGCTGGGCGCCGTCCGCGCCGAACGCGACGAACGGGTCCGTGCCGGTGCGCGCGGGGGCGGCGTCCTCAGGCAGGACGGGCCGCTCCAGGACCTGCCACGGGCCCCAGGCCCCGTCCTGACGCACGCGGATCTCCACGCGCTCGACGGCGTCGTCCGCCGCGGCGTCCCACACGGCGGCGGCCACCGTGAACGGGCGGTCCACCACGGGCTCGCCGAGCACGACGCCGGCCGGAGCCTCCTCGGCCGGGACGAGGTTCTCGCCCTCCTGCGGGACGGTCGCGACGCCGGCGCCCTCGACGGGAGCGGCCGACGCGGGGGTCGTGGCCGTCCCGGCGGTCGTGGCACGGGCGGCGTCGTCGAGCGGGCGCGCGTCGGGGGCGCCCTCCGTGGTCGCGGACGGCTGCTGCGGGAGCAGGCCGCCGACGAGGACGGAGAGCGCGGCGACCGCGACGGCGGGCGCGAGCGGGCGGGGGGACGCGGCGGAACCCGGCAGGAGAATCTTCATGCGGATGCCTTCGGAAGGTGGAGTGCCCGAGGAATGACAGGCGCGGGCCGTGTCGCTTTCCCGGGTCGGTGACGTGGTGCGGGCGGGATGACGGCCGGAGAGCCGTCGTGATCGTAGCGTGATCGACCATTCCCGGGAGCATTTCTCGGAGGCTTGTCGGGTCATTTCACGCCCCGGTGATGTCCGGTTCATCCATTCACAGGTGGGCGCGGTGTGGCACCGGGGCGGAGCACAGCGAAGGGGTGTCGGGTCCGCGCCGGGAGATACGGTGACGGGAGACCACCACGGGCCGCCCGGCCCGGGAACCAGAGGAGGCAGACCATGGCGGAGCCGATCCACATCGGCGCGGCGGCGGACGTCCCGGAGGGCGAGGCGATCGTCGTCCCGGCGGCGACGGCGGGGACGAGGGACGACGTCGCGGTGTTCCACACGGACGCGGGCGAGTTCCACGCGATCGACGACACGTGCACCCACGAGGACGCCTCGCTGGCCGAGGGCTGGCTCGAGGATGACCGGGTGGAGTGCCCGCTGCACGCCGCGCAGTTCTGCCTGCGCACCGGCGAGGCGCTCTGCCTGCCCGCCACCAAGGGCGTCGGCGTGCACCGCGTCGAGGAGCGCGAGGGCCAGCTCTACCTCGTCCCCGGCGCATGAGCCACGACGTCGAGGCCCCGGCGGGCGTGCCCGGCTCGGTCGCGGTGGTGGGCGGCGGCGTCGCGGGCTTCGCCGTGGTCCGCGAGCTGCGGCGTCGCGGTTTCGCGGGCGGGATCGCACTCGTGGACCCGCAGGGCGTGCCCTATGACCGGCCGCCCCTGAGCAAGGAGTTCCTGACCGGCGACGCGGACGCGCACCGCCTGCTGCTCGCCCCGCCGGCATGGTTCGCCGAGCACGGGGTGGAGCTGGTGGAGGACGAGGCGGTCCGGGTGGTGCCGGGCGGCGTCCACCCCGACGGCGGCCCCGCGCCCCACCGGGTGGAGACGGCCTCCGGGCGGGTCCTGGACGCGGACGCGGTCGTGCTCGCCACGGGCGGGCGACCCCGGGCCCTCGACGTCGCCGGCGCCGACCACCCGGACCTGATCACCCTGCGCACCCGCGCCGACGCCGAGGCCCTGCGCGACCGCCTGACGTTCGGGGCCGAGGTGGCGGTCGTGGGCGGCGGCTTCACGGGGGCGGAGGTCGCGGCCGCGGCGCGCCGCTCGCTCGCCGCGGTGACGCTCGTGACCGGGACGGACGCCCCGGCTCGCGCGGCGGTCGGGCCGGCGCTGGCCGCCCGCCTGCACCGGATGCACGCCGAGCACGGGGTCGCTGTCGAGGTCGGCCGGGCGGCCTGGATCGAGCACCGGGACGCCGACGGCGGCGCCGCGCTGCCGGCCGCCCACCGGCTCCACCTCCACGACGGGCGGACCGTGGACGCCGACGTCGTGGTGCTGGCCGGGGGCACCGTGCCGGACACCGCGCTCGCCGAGGACGCCGGTCTGGAGGTGGCCGACGGCGTGCTCACGGACGCGATGGGCCGCACGACCGTGCCCGGGATCCTGGCCGTGGGTGACGCCGCGCGCGCCCGGGAGTCCGCGTGGGCCCCGTCCCGGCACTGGGAGCCGGCCCTGCGTTCCGGCGCGGCCGCCGCGGCGGCGATCCTGGGGGAGGAGGCGGACGCCCCGGGCGCCCCGTGGTTCTGGTCCGACCGGTACGACGCCCACGTGGAGGCCGTGGGGGACATGACGGTGCCGGCCGGTGGGCGGATCGTGGACCGCGAGGTGCGCGGGACGGTGGTGGCGAGCTTCGCCCTGGCCGCGGACGGGACCCTGCGCGGGGCCGCGTCGATCGACGACCCCATGACCGTCAAGGCCGCCCGGCGCATCATCGACCGGGGGATCGTGGTGGACGCCGCCGCGCTCGCGGACCCGGCCGTGCCGGTGAAGTCGCTGGCGCGGGGGTGAGGGCGTCCGTTTCGTCAACGAAAGCGGCCTGGAGGGCGTCCGTTTCGTCAACGAAAGTGGTCAGGTGCCGCAGTAGGTGACGAACGGGGCCCCGTCCTCCGGCCACGGCTCCGCGTACCGCTCGAACCCGGGGCGCGGGGTGAAGGGATCCGTGACGGCCTCGAGCAGCCGGTGGACGGCGGTGAGGTCCCCGTCCTCCGCGGCCGTCAGGGCCTCGTCGAGCAGGTGGTTCCGTGGGATGTAGACGGGGTTCACCGCGCGCATCCGGGCCGGATCGGGACCCATCGCCCGCCAGTCCGCGAGCCAGGCGGCGAGCCCCGCGGGGTCCGGGGCGCCGGGGACGAGTCGTGCCGCCTCGGTGCGGGCCGCGTCGTCGTCCACGGGCGCCGCCGTGTGCTCGGCCAGCCGCACCCAGAACAAGGTCCAGTCGGCCCGCGCCGCGGCCAGCCACGGGAACAGGCGGTCGGTGAGCGCGGCGACGTCGTCCTCCGCCACGGACGCCGGGAGACCGAGCTTGTCCTGCAGTCCGCCCCGCCACGCCGCGAGATGGGCGCCGTGGAACCTGCCCAGCGCCTCCTGGGCGAGTGCGACGGCGCGGTCGGGGTCGTCGTCGAGCACGGGCACGAGGGCCTCGCCGAGCCGGGCGAGGTTCCACGCCGCGATGGGCCCCTGATTCCCGTACGCGTACCGGCCCTGGGTGTCGATCGAGGAGAAGCTCGCGGCCGGGTCGAAGGCGTCGATGAACGCGCAGGGGCCGTAGTCGATGGTCTCGCCGGACAGGGTCATGTTGTCCGTGTTCATCACACCGTGCACGAAGCCGACGAGCATCCAGCGGGAGACGAGCGCGGCCTGCGCGGCGATCACCGCCTCGTAGAGCGCGAGCGCGGGGTGCTCGGCGTCGGTGGCGTGCGGGTGGTGGCGGGCGATGGCCTCGTCGACGATCCGGCGCAGCACCTCCGTGGGGTGCGCCTGCTCGGGGAGGGCCGCGGCGTACTGGGCCGTGCCGACGCGCAGGTGCGACGCGGCCGTCCGGGCCAGCACCGCACCCGGCAGCACGGTCTCGCGGCGGACCGGGTGGCCCGTGCCGACGACGGCCAGCGCCCGCGTGGTCGGCACGCCGAGGGCGTGCATCGCCTCGGAGACCACGTACTCGCGGAGCATGGGGCCGAGCACGGCCTGCCCGTCGGCGTTGCCGCGCGCGAAGGGCGTGCGACCGGAGCCCTTGAGATGCAGGTCGTGGAGCCGACCGTCCGGAGCCGTGAGCTCGCCGAGGAGGAGGGCGCGCCCGTCACCCAGGCGGGGAGAGTAGTGGCCGAACTGGTGGCCCGCGTACGCCTGCGCGACCGGCCGCGCGCCCGGGCCGGGCTGCTCGCCGGTGAGGAAGGAGACGCCGTCGTCGGTGGCGAGCCACTCGGCGTCGAGGCCGAGCTCCGCCGCGAGGCCGGCATTGAGCAGGACGAGCTGCGGGCCGTCCGTGGCCTGGGCCTGCCAGGGCAGGGCGAGCTCGGGGAAGGTGTCGGCGAAATGCGAGCTCAGGGCGGGAACGGACGTGGTCATGGGGCCACGCTACGTGGGGGAGGACGGGTGTTCACGGACCGGCTCCCACCGGGCCCGTCCTTTCGAGGCGGGAAATCGACCCCATGGGCGTGGACCAGAGCCCTATGACCTGGATTTCGCGCCTCGAAACGGGGGGCCGTGGCGGACTGCGGTGACCGTGGATCTCACCGGGTCACCCACCGAACGCGGCCGCCCGGCGCCGCACCCGCGCGACCACGTCCGCGTAGTCGTCCCGGGCATCGGCCCACATGACCTTGATCGAGAGCCAGTCGTGGTCGGCGCACCAGCGGTCGCGCAGCACGTCCCGGGCCTGCTGCTCGGCGGTGCGGTGGTGCTCGCCTTCGTATTGCAACGCGAGGCGCCACGGCCGATACCCGAGGTCGACCGTCGGAGCGTGGCGGTTTGACGGGTCCAGCCGGCACTGCACCTCGGGCTCCGGCAGCCCGGCGTCCACGAGCGCCAGCCGCAGACGCGTCTCGCGCGGCGAATCCGCCCCCACGCGCATCCTCGCCAGCGCCGCCCGGGCCAGCCCGCGCCCCCGGAAACGTCCCCGTTCGACCAGCGATCGGACGAGCTCCTCCGGGGTGTAGGCGGGAGCCCCGCGTCCGCCGCCGGGCAGCCACGGCGGGCAGAGAAGCGCGTCACCGGCGACGACGACGTCCCGCTCCGTGAGCGCCGACCGTGCCGCGCACAGGTCCCACAGCGTGCGGGCCGGCGTCGTCACAAGCACGTCGCCCCGCGTCATCCGCTGTCCTTCCAGCACCTCGATGCGGTGGGGCACCAGACCCGCCTGGACCGGCCGGCCACCCGAGGTGCCGACGCTGACGTGCACCGCACCGGGGGCCAGCAGCCGCTCGGGCACGGTCAGGCCGTGCAGGCGGGCGGCGGTCTCATGGCTGACGACGACATCGGGATGGCGCCGCTGGTACGCGCGGATCTCATCCATCGTCCACTCACGGACGGGGGCCGCCGCAGGGCCGGCCGGCCCGTAGACGCCGTGGCGCAGCCGCCGCAGGTCTGAGGACTGCAGTCGGGACCACGTCACGCCCGCCCGGCGCGCGTCGTCGACCGTGAAGGCGGCGGGGTCGATCGACGGCGGCAGCGGGGCGGGGCGACGGGACATGCGGCGAGCGTGCCCCGTCGCTCCGCGTCCCGAGACGGACGAGCGGGGGCCTGGGGACGCACGAGGGGGTCCGGTGCGGTTGTGCAGGAGGCGGTGACGTCCCCCGGGGCGCCGGCCCCGAGCCATTCGAGGCGGGAAATCCACGTCATGGGCCAGGACCGGGCGTTCTTGAGGTGGATTTCGCGCCCCGAAGTGAGGGGATGACCAGGTCAGTACGACGTGCGGGGCGCGCCCTCCCCGTCGGCCGCGGCGTCGCTCGGCTCCGGGCACCAGCGGTCGGCGAGGGCCTCGGCGGCGCGGGCCAGCAGGGCGACGTCGGCGCCCACGTTGACGTAGTCCGCACCGGCGGCGGCGTAGGCGTCGGCCTGCGCGGGCACGAACGCATTGACGCCCACGAACTTCCCGGCGGCCTTGACCTTCGCGATGACCTCCTCGACCGCGGCCACCACCTCCGGGTGCGACTGCTGGCCGAGCAGTCCCAGGGACGCGGAGAGGTCCGAGGGACCGATGAAGACGCCGTCGATCCCGTCCACCGCCGCGATCTCGTCGGCGTTGCGCACGCCCGCGGCCGTCTCGATCTGCACGATCACGGAGACGTGGTCCGCCGCGCCGGGCAGGTAGCCGGGGATCCGGTTCCAGCGGCCCGAGCGTGCCAGGGCGGAGCCCACGCCGCGCACCCCGCCCTCGGCGGAGCCGTCCGGGTAGCGGGCGGCGGCCACGGCGCTGCGGGCCATCGCGGCGTCGTCGACCATGGGCACCAACAGGGTCTGGGCGCCCAGGTCCAGGAACTGCTTGATGGCCACGGTGTCCAGCGCCGGCACGCGCACCAGGGTGGGCACGCGGTAGCCGGCGATCACGCGCAGCTGGGCGAGGACGTCCTGCAGCGTCAGCGGGGCGTGCTCGGCGTCGATGAGCAGGTAGTCGAGGCCCGCGCCGGCGCAGATCTCCGCCGTCGTCGGGTCCCCGGAGGAGAGGAACATGCCGGCGGCGGGGCGGCCCCCACGGGCGGCGACGGCCTCGGGCGTGAAGAGGTCGCGGAACAGCGGCTGCGGGTTGTGGCGGACGGGCATGGGACGTTCCTCCGGGGTTCTCCGCATCCTCCACCCGACGCGGGTTGAGTTGTCGCGGGTGGAGCGGCGTCGTACTGGTGATAGGTCAACCCGCGTTGCGGGCGGGCGGGCGCGGGCGGGCGGGGCGACGACGACGGGCGGGTCAGGCGAAGCGGCAGGTGATGGTGCCGAGCGGGCCGTAGTCGGCGTAGACGGTGTCGCCCTCGTACACCCACATCGGGCGGGTGAAGGAGCCGGCGAGCACGATCTCACCGGCTTCGAGCGCGTCTCCGTGCTCGGCGATGCGGTTGGCCAGCCAGTGCACGCCGTTGGCCGGGTGGTTCAGCACGCCCGCGGCCACGCCGGTCTCGATGATCTCCTCGTTGCGGGAGAGGATGCCGGAGACCCACCGCAGGTCGACGTCGTGCACGCCCACGGGGCGGCCGCCGATCACCAGGGAGCCCAGGGCGGCGTTGTCCGAGATGGTGTCCGTGATGGTGCGGCCGGCCATCTCGATGCGCGAGTCCAGCACCTCCAGCGCGGGCACCACGTACTCGGTGGCGCGCAGCACGTCCATCAGGTTCAGGCCGGGCCCGCGCAGCTCGTCCCGCAGCACGAACGCCAGCTCCATCTCGACGCGCGGATGGGTGTACTTCTTCCACTCGTACACGTGGCCGGACTCGAACACCTGGTCGTCGAAGATCACGCCGTAGTCCGGCTCGTCGATCCCGGTCGCGTCCTGCATGGCCTTGGAGGTCAGGCCGATCTTGTGGCCCACCTTGCGGCGGCCCGCCTCGACCTGGCGCTCGGCCCAGATGCGCTGGACGGCGTACGAGTCCTCGATCTCCATCTCCGGGTAGCGCGCGGTCAGCCGCGGCACGGGCACGCGGTCGATGCCCGCACGGTGCAGCTCGTCGGCGATCTTGACGTGGGTCTCGTGGTCCAGCACAGCGGTCTCCTTCACGACGACGGGCAGGGGCCTGGCCTTCATCGTATACGATTACGCGGCTCGGCCCCCGGCCCCGTCGCCATCCTGTCACCGCCCCGGATCAGTCCGGGGCGCGCGTCCCGATGCCCAGCCCGGGCTTGCGGCGGTGCACCGTGAGCCAGGCCAGCCCCCCGACGCCCGTCTGCGAGGCGGGACACCCCTGCTCCCCACGCTTTGAGGCGGGAAATCGAGCTCAAACTGGCCCTCCCGGCTCGAATGAGGTGGATTTTCCGCCTCGAACGGCGTGGGGCGGGGAGACGCGGAGGATGGTAGGGAGGGCGGACGCCGACGGCGGGCACCTGCGTTGGGTGCCCGCCGTCGTCGTGGTGTCCCGAAGCGGTGCCGGCCGTGCCGGTCAGAGCTGGTTGCCGAGCTTGTACTCGCCCTGCTTCCACTCCGGCATGGACTCCTCGCCCTGCCCCTCGCGGGTGTAGGAGAAGCCGTCGGCGCCGATGGTCACGGCCATCTCCGAGTCGTCGGTGCGGGAGACCAGCGGCTGCAGGTTGCCGTCGAGGTCCAGCACGCGGGAGGCATCGGTGTACCAGGACGGCACGATCGGGGTGCCCCACCAGTCGCGGCGCTGGTTGTCGTGCACGTCCCAGGTGACCACGGGGTTGTCCGGGTCACCGGTGTAGTAGTCCTGGGTGTAGACCTCCACGCGGTGGCCGTCCGGGTCGCGCAGGTAGAGGTAGAACGCGTTGGAGACGCCGTGGCGGCCCGGGCCGCGCTCGATGTGGTCGGACATGCGCAGGGCGCCGAGCTTGTCGCAGATCGCCAGGATGTTGTGCTTCTCGTGCGTGGCGAAGCACACGTGGTGCATCCGGGGGCCGTCGCCGCCGGTCATGGCGGTGTCGTGCACGGTGGGCTTGCGGCGCATCCACGCGGCGTAGACGGTGCCGTTCTCGTCCTGGATGTCCTCGGTGACGCGGAAGCCCAGGTCCTGCATGTAGCGGGCGGCGCGCGGCACATCCGGGGTCACCTGGTTGAAGTGGTCCAGGCGGACCAGGGCGCCCGGGGTGTAGAGGTCGTAGCGCCAGGCCAGGCGCTCCACGTGCTCGACGTCGTGGAAGAACTCGTAGGGGAAGCCCAGCGGGTCCTCGACGCGCACGGAGTCGCCGACGCCCTTGACGAAGCCGTCCTTCCGGCGCTCCACGCGGCAGCCCAGCTCCTCGTAGAAGGCGACCGCCTTGTCCAGGTCCTCGGGGGTGCGCACGCGGTAGGAGAACGCGGCCACGGCGGCGGTCTCGCCCTGGCGCAGCACCAGGTTGTGGTGGATGAACTCCTCCATGGAGCGCAGGTAGACGGTCTCCTCGTCCTCCTCGGTGACCACCAGGCCGAGCACGTCCACGTAGAACTCGCGGGAGGCGGCGAGGTCCGTGACCACGAGCTCCATCGAGGCGCAGCGCAGGATGTCCGGCGCCTCGGACGTCGGGGTGGGGAGGGGGTTCTCCGGGTCGATGGGGACTTCCTTGGTGACGAAGAAGCCGGAGGAGGTCTTCTGGCGGCTCTCGAGGTTGGTCATCGGTGCTCCTTGGTGAGGGGGCGGTGCGCTGTGGCCTGGGACACGGTCACGGGCTCGATCGTATACGATCCGGGCGACCGGCGGGAAGGCGGTCGAGGAACGCGGGTTGAGTTTTGGGGGGGGGGGGGGGGGGGCCCCCCCCCCCCAAAAACCCCCCCCCCGGGGGGGGGGGGGGGTTCCGGCGGCGGGCCCCCCCCGCC
>NZ_JBEPNB010000015.1:0-23643 GCF_040546065.1 Micrococcus sp. UYEF5 | reverse complement strand
GGTACTGCAGCCGGGAGGTTGTGGGAGAGTAGGTCGCCGCCGGACATTCTTTGAGGGAGGGCCTCGCACTGTTGGTGCGAGGCCCTTCCCGCATTTCTGGACTGTTTTCCCCGCAAGGACGGTCTGCCACAGGCTCCGGGCACTAGCCTGGTCCCCTGAGGACCCGGCCGCGAGGCCGGCACATGAGGAACAGAGACCGCGTTCCCGCGGACCGTCGCGGCGTGACGCCCAGGAAGGACACCATGGCTGAGGACACCCCCCGAGAGCGCCGCGAGGACCGCGGATCCGAGGGCCGCGGGCCCCGTGGTGGCGGTGATGGCCGGCGTCGTGGTGGAGACCGCGACGGACGTCCTCGCAGCGGTGCCGGTGACCGGCGCCGCTCCGGCGGGCCTCACGAGGACCGGCGGCGCGGCCCGGGCCAGGGGGGCGGACGCCCCGAGCGCCGCGGTGCGCCGACGGGCCCTCGTCGCGAGGACCGCGCCGAACGACCCGCGCACAATCCCGGTGACCTCCGAGCGGCGAATCGTGCGGACCAGGAGCGCTCTCCGGACATCGACCCGGACGTGACGGGCCAGGAGCTCGACCGCGGCACGCTCAAGGAGATCAACGGCCTTGACGAGCGTCCTGCCAGCTGGGTCGCCAAGCATCTCGTGATGGCCGGCCGCTACCTGGACGTCGACCCGGCGCTGGCGTTCCAGCACGCCCTCGCCGCGTCCCGCAAGGGCGGCCGCCTCTCACGCGTGCGCGAGGCAGTCGCGCTCACCGCCTACGCGGCGGGGGAGTACGCCGACGCGCTGCGCGAGTTCCGCACCTACCGGCGTATGACGGGCGATGACACCCACATCGCCGCGCAGGTGGACAGCGAGCGTGCCCTCGGCCGCACGGAGAAGGCCCTGCAGCTGGCCGCCGAGGTGGATGCCTCGCGTCTGGACCGGGCGGCGCGGGCCGAGCTGGCCATGGTCGTCTCCGGCATCCGCGAGGACGCCGGCGACCTCCAGGGCGCCCATGAGGCCCTGCAGATCCCGGAACTGGACCGGCGGCGCGGCTACCCCTTCTCTCCCCGGCTGTTCCAGCGTCAGGCCGACGTGCTGCTCGCCCTGGGGCGCCGCGACGAGGCTCGGCTCTGGGCGCGCGCCGTGCGCGTCGCGGAGAAGGCCCTCGGCGTGGGCGGGTTCGCGGACCCGGAGATCATCGACGTGGACACCGAGCCGGTCGAGGACCCCCGGGACCGCCGCCCGTCCCCCCGCGAACGGCGCCACGAGCGGTCTGCGGCCGAGGCCGGTGCGGAGCCGACGGCGGACGGATCCCCGGCCGAGGAGCCGGAGGCCGCCACGGAGCCGCCGGCCGCCGTCGACGCGCCGGACGAGGTCGACCCGAACCAGCTGTCGCTGTTCGACGCCCTCGAGGCCCCGGAGGCGGACGGTCGGTGAGCGCCACGTTCTTCGACGGTCACGACGGGCTGCTGTGCGACCTGGACGGCGTCGTCTACGCCGGAGGCGGCGCGATCGCCGGGGCGGTCGAGACGCTGTCGACGCTGCAGGAACGGGGCGTGCCGGTCGGGTTCGTGACGAACAACGCCTCCCGCGCGCCGGAGTCCGTGGCCGAGCATCTCCGCACGCTCGGGGTGCCCGCGCAGGCGGGGCAGGTCTTCGGCTCCGCACCGGCGGGCGTCGACCTGCTCGAGGAGACGCTGGGCCGCCGCACCGGTCGGGTGCTCGTGGTCGGCTCGGCGTACCTGCGCGCCGTGGTCGAGGAGCGGGGCTACGAGGTGGTCGCGTCCGCGGCGCAGCGTCCCGACGCGGTGATCCAGGGCTTCGACCCCGGTCTCGGCTGGGCCGATCTGGCGGAGGCGGCGTACGCCGTGCGCGCCGGGGCCACCTGGGTCGCCACCAACCTGGACACCTCGATTCCGCGCGCGGAGGGGATCGCCCCCGGCAACGGGGCCCTCGTCGAGGCGGTGGGCCGGGCCACCGGCACCGCGCCCGTCGCGGCGGGCAAGCCCGAGCCACGACTGTTCCGGACGGCGGCCGACGCCCTCGGCCTGGCCCGTCCCCTCGTGGTCGGCGACCGCCTGGACACGGACATCCGCGGCGGCAACGCGGCGGGGTTCGACACGGTGCTCGTCCTGACCGGCATCGACACGCGCGAGACCGCGGGCGCCGCCCCCGGGCCAGACCGGCCGACGTGGGTCCGTGCTCACCTGCCCGCTCTGCTCGCCGGCGGGGCCGAGGCCTCCGCGGACCCACGGCGTGGCTGAGACCGCACGCGCCGACGTCGCCCTGGCCGCTCGGGGCCTGGCACGCTCCCGCACGGAGGGCGCGGCGCTCATCCGCGCGGGACAGGTGCTCCTCGACGGCCGCCCGGTGCGCCGGCCCGCCGACCGCGTGGCCGCCGACGCCACCCTGCGCCTGCGCGACCCGGGCCCGCGGTACGTCTCCCGTGCGGCCCACAAGCTGGTCAGCGCACTCGAGGCGTTCCCGGACGTGGGCGTGGCCGGCCGCCGGGCGCTCGACGCCGGGGCCTCCACCGGCGGCTTCACCCAGGTCCTCCTCGAGCGGGGCGCTGAACGGGTGGCCGCCGTCGACGTGGGCCACGACCAGCTGGCCCCGCCCGTCCGGGCCGACCCTCGCGTCCTCGTGCGCGAGGGGCTCAACGTCCGCGACCTCACGGCCGAGGACATCGACGGTCCGGTGGACCTGGTGGTCTCCGACCTGTCCTTCATCTCGCTGCGTCTCGTCCTCGCCCCGCTCGCGGGCGTGTGCCGACCCGGCGCCGAGCTGCTGCTCATGGTCAAGCCCCAGTTCGAGGTCGGGCGGCGCGCTCTGCCGCGGACGGGCGTCGTGACCGATCCCGACGCCCGCCGCGACGCCGTCGCGGGGGTGGCCGCGGCCGCGCTGGGCGCCGGCCTCGCACCGCGCGGCCTTGCCCGATCCGGCCTGGCCGGCCAGGACGGGAACGCCGAGTTCTTCCTGCGACTCCGCCGTCCCGACGCCACCGCGGCCGACGACCCGGCTGGCGGGACGGGCCCGGCCACGCCCGCCGGCGAGAGCGCCGCCGGGTGGGTCCGGGGCGCGCACATCGACTGGTCCTGACCCCCGACCGGGGGACACCGCCCGTCCACGGGCGCGGGGCCACCGGTTCGCGCGTCCGGTCTCGTGGCTATCCTGGAGCGCAGTGCCCGGCACCCCGGCCCGCGGAAGGAACCATGCCCTACACCCCCGGACGTCGCGTCCTCGTCCTGACCCACACGGGCCGCGAGGACGCCATCAGCGCGGCGCTGCAGGCCACCCGCATGTTCGCGGAGGAGGGCCTGGTCAGCGTCATGCTCGAACAGGACGTGGCCGCCATCCGCGCGGCCGCGGGGGACCCCCCGGAGTTCGCGCCGGAGGCCCTCGGGGTCGACTGCGAGCTCGAGGACATCACCCTCGGCCTCGTCCTCGGCGGCGACGGCTCGGTGCTGCGGGCGGCCGACTTCGTCCGCGGCTACAACGTGCCGCTGCTGGCGGTGAACCTGGGCCACGTCGGCTTCCTCGCCGAGTCCGAGCGCACCGACCTGCACCGCACCGTCCAGGCGATCGCCTCGGAGTCCTACGTGGTGATCGAGCGCATGGCCCTGGACGTCGTCGTGCACGTGGAGGGCCGCGAGGTGGCCCGCACGTGGGCCCTCAACGAGGCCTCCGTGGAGAAGTCCCACCGGGAGCGGATGCTCGAGGTGGTCGTGTCCGTGGACAACTCGCCGCTGACGGCCTTCGGCTGCGACGGCGTCGTGCTGGCCACCCCCACCGGCTCCACGGCCTACGCCTTCTCCGGCGGGGGCCCTGTGGTGTGGCCCTCCGTGGAGGCCCTGCTGTGCGTGCCCATCAGCGCCCACGCCCTGTTCACCCGCCCCCTCGTGGTGGGTCCGCGCTCCACGATCGGCGTGGACGTGCTCACCCGCACCCGCGAGACCGGTGTGCTGTGGTGTGACGGCCGGCGCACCGTCGAACTGCCGCCGCAGGCCCGGATCGAGGTGTCCCGGTCGGCGGAGCCGGTGCGCCTGGCCCGTCTCAACCCGACTCCCTTCGCGGAACGGCTGGTGCGCAAGTTCCGGCTGCCCACGGACGGCTGGCGCGGCCCCGTCACCGCCCAGGAGCGGGCGGGCGTGCTCCACGCGGTGGAGACCGTCGAGCCGCGGCACGCGGGGCCGCGTCCCGACGTCGTCGAACCGGCCACCATGCCGCTGTCGGTGCTCTCGCCCGCGGACATCCAGCGCCACCGCGACCGCGGGGCGCGTCACCCCGGGGAGGACGCATGATCGACCATCTGAGGATCTCGGGGCTCGGCGTGATCGGCGAGGCCACCGTGGACCTGGACCCCGGCTTCACCGTCGTCACCGGTGAGACCGGCGCCGGCAAGACCATGGTGGTCACCGCCCTGGGCCTGCTGCTCGGTGCTCGCGCCGACGCGGGCGCGGTCCGCCGGGGCTCGTCCCGAGCCGTCGTGGACGCCGGCGTGCGCGTGGCCGCGGACCACGCGGCGCTCCGCCTGGCTCAGGAGGCCGGTGCGGTCGTGGACGAGGGCGACGACGGCACCCGCGACCTGGTCCTCAGCCGCAGCGTCACGGCGTCGGGGGAGGGCACACGCTCCCGCGCCGCGGCCGGCGGCCGTTCCGTGCCCGTGGGCCTGCTCTCCGAGATCGGGGCCACGCTCGTGGCCGTGCACGGGCAGAACGACCAGGTCCGCCTCCAGGGCGCCGACGCCCAGCGGCACGCCCTCGATGCGTTCGGCGGCGCCGAGCTCGCCGCGGCCCTGCGGGCCTACCGCGCCGACCACGCCGCCTGGGCCGCCGCGCGTCGGGAGCGCGAGGAGCTCACCACCCACCGCCAGGAGCGGGCCCGCGAGGCCGAGGCGCTCCAGCGCTCGCTCGAGGAGATCGACCTCGCCGACCCGCAGGAGGGGGAGGACGAGGAGCTGCGGGCTCTCATCCGCCGGCTCGAGGACGTCGAGGAGCTGCGTGCCGCCTCGGGGGAGGCGCACGCCCGACTGGCCGGCCCCGACGTGGACGCGATGGACGAGACCCCCGGCGCCGTCAGCCTCGTGGAGGGGGCGCGGCAGGCCGTGCTCGCCGCCCCCGGCGACGACCCCGAGCTCGCCGCCGCGGCCGCGCGCCTGGCCGAGGCCGCCGTCGTGCTCACGGACATCGCCGGCGACCTGGCCCGCTACACCGCTGACCTGGACGCCGACGCGGCCTCCGACCTCGACGCGGCCCAGTCGCGGCTGGCCGAGCTCACACGACTGCAGCGGCTCTACGGGCCGGAGCTCGCCGACGTGATCGACTGGGCCCGGACCCAGCGTCCGCGCCTGGACGAGCTGCAGGGCGACTCCGGCCGCCTCGAGGAGCTCGAGGCGGAGGTCGACCGGCTGGACGCCGCGCTGCGCGAGCGGGCCGCGACCCTCACCGCCCTGCGCACCGCGGCCGCCGAGCGGCTCGAGACCGCGGTGACCGAGGAGCTGCACGCCCTGTTCATGCCGGACGCCTCGTTCCACGTCGGGCTGACGCCGGTCGCCGGGGACGGTCTCGGCCCGTACGGCGCTGAGGACGTCACGCTCGCCCTGCGCCCCCACGCGGGCGTCGAGCCCCGGCCCCTGGGCCGCGGCGCCTCCGGCGGCGAGCTCTCCCGCGTGATGCTCGCCCTCGAGGTGGTCCTGGCCGCCACGGACCCGGTGCCCACCTTCGTGTTCGACGAGGTCGACGCCGGCGTGGGCGGTGAGGCCGCCGTGCGGATCGGGGCACGCCTGGCCCGGCTCGCCCGCCACGTGCAGGTCATCGCCGTGACGCACCTGCCCCAGGTCGCCGCCTATGCGGACCGGCACGTGCGGGTGGAGAAGAACTCGGATCCGGCCGCGGGTGTGACCACCTCCGACGTCGTGACCCTGACGGCCGACGAACGGGTCGAGGAGCTCGCCCGCATGCTCGCCGGCCGCGGGGACTCCGCGGCGGCCCGCGAGCACGCCCGGGAGCTGCTCGAGTCCTCCGCCCGCGAACGCGGCTGACCCGGTCCGCGGACGCCGCCCCGACATGAAAGGATCGCCCCATGCCTGAGATCCCCGCGTCCGCGGGACGCTCGCCCCTGCGCGACCTGCACGTCCCCCGCCCGGTGAAGAAGTCGAAGACCGTCTACGAGGGCCGAGTGTGGGACATCGCCCGGGAGTCGTTCCGCCTGGACCCGGCGGACAAGTCCCGGGATCCGCTGACCCGGGAGCTGATGGTGCACCCGGGCGCCGTGGCGATCCTCGCGGTCCGCACCAAGCTCACCACCACCGGCCCCCGCGAGCAGGTGGCCCTCGTCCGCCAGTACCGCCACCCCGTGGGCATGGAGCTGTGGGAGATCCCGGCGGGCCTGCGGGACGTGGACGGGGAGGACCTCCACCAGGTCGCCGTCCGTGAGCTGGCCGAGGAGGCCGACCTGCGCGCCCGCGAGTGGCACACCCTCGTCGACTACTACACGACCCCGGGCGGCTCCAGCGAGGCGATCCGCGTGTTCCTGGCCCGTCAGATCGAGGAGATCCCCGACGGCGAGCGGCACACCCGGCAGGACGAGGAGGCGGCCATGCCGCTCGTGTGGGTCGGCCTCGACGAGGTGACCGACGCCGTCCTGGACGGCCGGGTGCACAACCCGTCCACCGTCGTCGCCGTGCTGGCCCTGGGCGCCCACCGGGCCCAGGGCTGGCGACGCCTGCGTCCCGTGGACGCGCCGTTCGTCCCCGACCGCCACGGCCCCGGGGCGGACTGGCCCGCGTGAGCACCGACCCGGCCGCCCGGGGGAGCGGCGAGGCCGAGGCCCGTGGGAGCCGTGGGGGCCGGGGCGCGGAGTCCGCGCTCGCGGCCCCGTTCCGCCGCCACCTGGAGCACCTGGCCGTCGAGCGGGGCCTCGCCGCGAACACGCTGGCCGCCTACCGCCGCGACCTCGAGCGCTACCGCCGCTGGCTCGAAGCCCACGGGGTGCGCGCCCCCGCCGACGTCGACCCCGGCCACGTCTCCGGCTTCCTGCGGGCGCTGGGCACCGGCGAGGACGGCGGGCGGCCCCTCGCGGTCCGCTCGGCGGCCCGCGTGCTCGCGGCCGTGCGCGGCCTGCACCGGTTCTGGGCCCTCGAGGGACTCACGCCCGCCGACCCCGCCCGCGACGTCCACCCGCCGAAGCCGGGCGACCGCCTGCCGAAGGCGCTCCCCGTGGAGCAGGTGACGGCGCTGCTGGAGGCCGTGCCCGTCGACACCCCCGCCGGACTGCGGGACCGCGCGCTGCTCGAGTTCCTCTACGGCACCGGCGCCCGCATCTCCGAGGTGGTCGGCCTCGACGTCGACGACGTGGTGGGGCTCGCGCAGACCGGGGACGACGGCGGCCAGCCCGTGGTCCGCCTGTTCGGCAAGGGGTCCAAGGAGCGCGTGGTGCCGATCGGCTCCTACGCGGCCGCCGCGCTCGACGCATGGCTGGTGCGGGGACGGCCCACGATCATGACGGGAGTCACACGCTCCACGCCCGCCCTGTTCGTCAACGCCCGCGGGGGCCGGCTCTCCCGGCAGTCCGCGTGGGCCGTGCTGAAGCGGGCGGCCGAGCGCGCCGGCCTCGAGGCGGACGTCTCGCCCCACACCCTGCGCCACTGCTTCGCCACGCACCTGCTGGCCGGCGGCGCGGACGTCCGCGTGGTCCAGGAGCTGCTCGGGCACGCGTCCGTGACCACCACGCAGGTGTACACCCTCGTCACCGTGGACTCCCTGCGCGAGGTCTACTCCGCCGCGCATCCGCGCGCGCGCTGAGCCCCGCACCTGATACGCTCAAAATCCGTGGTGAAACGAACTTCTCGTACTCAGACGTCCACGCGCGTCACCCGTCACGTGTTCGTGACCGGCGGTGTCGCCTCCTCCCTCGGCAAGGGGCTCACGGCCTCCTCGCTCGGCCACCTGCTCAAGGCGCGCGGGCTCAGGGTGGTGATGCAGAAGCTCGACCCCTACCTCAACGTGGACCCGGGCACCATGAACCCGTTCCAGCACGGCGAGGTGTTCGTCACCGAGGACGGCGCCGAGACGGACCTGGACATCGGCCACTACGAGCGCTTCCTCGACGAGGACCTCGACGGCCTGGACAACGTGACCACCGGCCAGGTGTACTCCACCGTGATCGCCCGCGAGCGCCGCGGCGAGTACCTCGGGGACACCGTCCAGGTCATCCCGCACATCACCGACGAGATCTGCCGCCGGATGCGCCTGCCCGCGGAGCCCCGCGGCGACCGCCCCGCCCCGGACGTGATCATCACGGAGATCGGCGGCACCGTCGGCGACATCGAGTCGCAGCCCTTCCTCGAGGCCGCCCGCCAGGTCCGCCAGGACGTCGGCCGCGACGACGTCTTCTTCCTGCACGTCTCCCTCGTGCCGTACATCGGCCCCTCGCAGGAGCTCAAGACCAAGCCCACCCAGCACTCCGTGGCCGCCCTGCGCTCGATCGGCATCCAGCCGGACGCGATCGTGCTGCGCTCGGACCGGGCCGTCCCCGACGATGTCCGCGGCAAGATCGCCCGCATGTGCGACGTCCCGCAGGACGCCGTCGTCAACTGCGCCGACGCCCCCTCCATCTACGACATCCCCCGCGTCATCCACGACCAGGGCCTCGACGCCCACGTGGTGCAGTCCCTGGACCTGAAGTTCAAGGACGTGGACTGGACCGCGTGGGATGCCCTCATGGACGCCGTGCACCACCCGGAGCACGAGCTCACGGTGGCGCTCGTGGGCAAGTACGTGGACCTGCCGGACGCCTACCTGTCCGTCACCGAGGCGCTGCGCGCCGGTGGCTTCGCCCACCGGGCCAAGGTGGGCATCCGCTGGGTGGCCGCGGACGAGTGCGCCACCCCCGAGGGCGCGGCGGTGGCGCTCGCGGACGTCGACGCCGTGTGTGTGCCCGGCGGCTTCGGCGTGCGCGGGCTCGAGGGCAAGCTCGGCGCGCTGCGGCACGCCCGCGAGCAGCGGATCCCGACGCTGGGTCTGTGCCTGGGCCTGCAGTCCATGGTCATCGAGTACGCCCGCAACGTCCTCGGCCTGGAGGACGCGGACTCCACCGAGTTCGACCCGGAGACCGCCTCGCCCGTGATCGCCACCATGGCCGAGCAGGAGCAGATCGTGGCCGGCGAGGGGGACCTCGGCGGCACCATGCGCCTGGGCGCCTTCCCCGCGACCCTGCGCCCGGGCTCCGTGGTGGCCGAGGCCTACGGCACCACCGAGGTGACCGAGCGCCACCGCCACCGCTACGAGGTGAACAACGCCTACCGCGACCGCCTCGAGGAGGCCGGTCTCGCGATCTGCGGCACCTCCCCGGACGGCGCCCTCGTGGAGTTCGTGGAGCTGCCCCGGGACGTGCACCCGTACTACGTGTCCACGCAGGCCCACCCGGAGTTCTCCTCCCGGCCGACCCGCCCGCACCCGCTGTTCGCCGGCCTCGTCGCCGCCGGCCTGGCCCGCCGCGCCGACGCGGCGGCCCGGCGCTGAGGGGCCGACGACCGGCCCGACACAGTGGTCACGACACGCCGTCGCCGCGCCCGGCACGCGGCGTGTCGTGACCACTCTGCGAGGGCGTCGCACCGATGACGACACGACGACGGCGGGCCGCCCCACCCGGGGCGACCCGCCGTCGTCGTGCACGCGGCACCGCGCCGCGAGCGAATGGGGCGACGTGTCGGAGGTGATCTGCGTCTACACCTCCGACAAGTCGCCCCGACCGCCCCTCACGAGGCTCAGCCCGCCGGCAGCTCCCGCTGCTCGGGGCCGTCGTAGGCCGAGAGCGGGCGGATCAGCGCGTTCGCGGCGCGCTGCTCCATGATGTGGGCGGTCCAGCCGGTGATGCGTGAGGCGATGAAGATCGGCGTGAACAGCTCGGTGTCGAAGCCCATGAGGTGATACGTCGGGCCGGCGGGGTAGTCGAGGTTCGGCTTGATCTGCTTGGCCTCGTCCATGGCCTGCTCCAGACCGTCGTACAGGCCGAGCATCTCCTCGCGGCCGTAGTGCTCGATCATCCGGTCCAGTGCGGCCTTCATGGTGGGCACGCGGGAGTCGCCGTTCTTGTAGACGCGGTGGCCGAAGCCCATGACCTTCTTCTTCTGGGCCAGGGCGTCCTCCATCCATGCCTTCGCTCGGGCGGCGGCGTCCTCACGGGACTCCTCCTTCCGGATGCCGATCTCGTCGAAGGTGTGCATCACGGCCTCGTTGGCGCCGCCGTGCAGGGGGCCCTTGAGCGCGCCGATCGCACCGGTCACGGCCGAGTGCAGGTCGGAGAGCGTCGAGGTGATCACGCGCGCGGTGAAAGTCGAGGCGTTGAACGAGTGCTCGGCGTACAGCACCATCGAGACGCGGAACGCGTCCACGACCTCCGGGGCGGCCTCCTCGCCGAACGTCATCCAGAGGAAGTTCTGCGAGTAGTCCAGGTCCTCGCGCGGCTCCACCACGTCCTGGCCGCGCCGGCGGCGCTGGTCGTAGGCGACGACGGCCGGGAACGCCGCGAACAGGGCCTGGGCCTTCTCCAGCTCGGCCTCGGGGGAGGAGTCCTCCGCCTTCGGGTGGTTCGCGCCGAGCACGGACACGGCGGTGCGTCCGACGCCCATGGGGTGGCAGTCGGTGGGCAGCAGGTCGATGGCCTGCTTCACCTTCGGGTCGAGGGCACGGTGCGCGCGCTCGAAGTGCTCGAACGCGGCCAGCTCCTCGTCCGTGGGCAGCTCGCCCGTCCAGAGCAGCAGCGCGACGGCCTCGAACGAAAGCTGCGCGGCCAGGTCCTGCACGGGATAGCCGCGATACAGCAGGGAGTTCGTCTCCGGGTTGACCTTGGAGATCGCCGTGGTGTCCACGACGACGCCGGCCAGGCCCTTCTTGATCTCGGTCTCGGTCATGGTGTCCCTCCTCGGGGAGTGGGGCCCGCCCGCGCACGGGCGGGCCCGGTGACGGGTCAGAGGTCGGCGTGGTTGGCGCCGATGTCGAGCGTGGGCACGTCGAAGTTGAAGATGCCCGTGTCGAAGGCGTTGTAGCCCTCGTAGTCCACCAGCTCGTAGAGGCGGGCGCGGGTGAGCATCTGCTCCACCTGCGACTGCTGGGTGCCCTCCTCCTTGATGGCGTCGAGCACGCGCTCGGCGGCGCCCATCGCGGAGCGCAGCAGGGTGACCGGGTAGATCACCATCGCGATGCCGGCGTCGGCCAGCTGCTGGCGGGTGAACAGCTCGGACTTGCCGAACTCGGTCATGTTCGCCAGGACCGGGACCCCGAGGGGCTCCAGCTCGCGACACACGGTCTCGAACTCGCCGATGTCCTTCAGGGCCTCCGGGAAGATCGCGTCCGCACCGGCCTCCACGAGCGCCTTCATGCGGGCGATCGCGGCGTCCAGGCCCTCCACGGCACGCAGGTCGGTGCGCGCCATGATGAGGAAGTTCGGGTCCCGGCGGGCGTCGACGGCGGCGGCGATGCGCTTGACCGCGGTGTCGAGGTCCACCATGTTCTTGCCGTCGAGGTGGCCGCACCGCTTGGGGTTGAACTGGTCCTCGATGTGGCAGCCGGCCAGGCCGGCGTTCTCGAACTCCTGCACCGTGCGGGCCACGTTCATCGGCTCGCCGAAGCCGGTGTCCGCGTCGATGAGGCACGGCAGGTCCGTGAGGCGGGCGATCTGCCCGCCGCGCACGGCCACCTCGGTGAGCGTGGTCAGCCCGACGTCGGGCAGGCCCAGCTCGTTCGCGAGCACGCCGCCGGAGATGTAGACCCCGGGGAAGCCCTTCTCCTGGATCAGCTTGGCGGTCAGCGGGGTGAACGCGCCCGGGAACTGCTGGGCGCCGCCCTGCTTCAGGGTCTGCCGCAGGTCGATCCGCTTCTGTTCGGCCGTCTTCGTCGAGTACAGCATCAGAACAGGCCCTTCGGGGCGGCGGCGAGGTCGGCCTCGGACAGGAACGCCGGGTCCGCCAGGATGTTCAGCTGGTCCAGCTCGCCGGGCTGCAGCTCGGCCACGCGCTCGGCGGCGGCCAGGAAGCGGTCCTGCTCCTCCTTCGAGACGATGCCCTCGGCCAGGGTGCGGAACTTCTGGATGTACTGCTCGCGGGCGAACGGCCGGGCGCCGAGCGGGTGGGCGTCGGCCACGGCGATCTCGTCGGTGATGACGGTGCCGTCCTTGAGGGTGATCTCCACCGCTCCGCCGAACGCCTTCTCCGCGAGGTCCAGCGAGTGGTAGCGGCGGGTCCACTCCGGGTCCTCCACGGTGGTCACCCGGTGCCACAGGGCCACGGTGTCCTCGCGCTGGGCGCGCTCGGGGGCGTAGGAGTCCACGTGGTGCCAGGAGCCGTCCTGCAGGGCCACGGTGAAGATGTAGGGGATCGAGTGGTCGAGGGTCTCGCGCGAGGCCGTCGGATCGTACTTCTGCGGGTCGTTGGCGCCCGAGCCGATCACGTAGTGGGTGTGGTGCGAGGTCTTGATCAGCACCGACTCGACGTTCGCCGGGTCGGTGGCCTCCGGGTGCTCCCTGTGGAGCTTGCGGGCCAGGTCGATCCAGGCCTGGGCCTGGTACTCGGCCGAGTGCTCCTTGGTGTAGGTGTCCAGGATGCCGCGCTTGGGCTCGCCCTGCTCGGGCAGCGGCACCTCGTAGGAGGCATCCGGGCCGTCCAGCAGCCAGGCGATCACGCCGTCCTCGCCCTCGTAGATCGGGACGGGCGAGGTCTGGCCGCGCATGGCGCGGTCCACGGCCTCGACGGCCATCTTGCCCGCGAACGCCGGGGCGTGGGCCTTCCACGTGGAGATCTCGCCCTTGCGGGACTGGCGGGTGGCGGTGGTGGTGTGCAGGCCCTGGCCGATGGCCTGGAAGATGGTCTCGGTGTCCAGGCCGAGCAGGGTGCCGATGCCGGCGGAGGCGGAGGGGCCGATGTGGGCCACGTGGTCGATCTTGTGGCCGTACAGGTTGATGGACTTCACGAGGTCCACCTGGATCTCGTAGCCGGTGGCGATGCCGCGGATCAGGTCCTTGCCGGAGCGGCCGGCATGCTGGGCGACGGCGAGGATCGGCGGGATGTTGTCGCCCGGGTGGGAGTACTCGGCGGCCAGGAACGTGTCGTGGTAGTCCAGCTCGCGGACGGCCACGCCGTTGGCCCACGCGGCCCACTCGGGGGAGACCTTCTGCTCCACACCGAACACGGAGGCGCCCGCACCGCCGGTGGAGACCGGGTGGGACAGGGCCTGGGCGCGGGCGGCGACGATCGGGCCGCGCTTCAGCGAGGCGACGGCGACGGAGGCGTTGTCGATGATCCGGTTGATGATCATCTCCTCGACCTCGGGCAGCACCTCGACGTCGTCGACGGCCACCTCGGCCAGCTTCCAGGCCAGCTGGTCCTTGCGCTCGAGGTTCTCCTCGGAGCGGTGGACGCGCACGTGATGGTTCTTCATGGTCGGTCTCCTTCGGTGGGGGTCAGCAGGGTCGGGGTCTCCTCGGCGCGGCCGCGCCGGGTCAGATGGTGGAAGGCGTGGTGCAGGTGGACCCGCGTGGTCGCCTCCGCGAGGTCCGCGGCGCCCGAGCCGACGGCGTCGGCGATGTCCGCGTGCTCCGCGGCGGAGGCCGCGAGGCGGGCCGGGTCGTCGGCGGCCAGTCGGCGCAGGCGCGCCAGGTGCAGGCGCAGGGTGCGCAGGGTGGAGACGAGGTAGGGGTTCGCGGCGGCCTCGTCCAGCCGGCTGTCCAGCTCGGCCGTCATCGCGTAGTAGTCCGCGGGGTCGGTCCCGCCGCGCAGGGCCGCCTCGGCCTCCTGGAAACGGCCCGCGAGGACCGTGAACCGCTCGGCCGCCTCCGGGGTGGCCCGCTGCGCGGCCCGGCGCGCCAGGAGGGACTCGAGGGCGATGCGCAGGTCGAACAGCTGGTCCGCCTGTTCGAGGGACAGGTCGGCGACGACGATGCCCCGGCCCGGGGCCTGCTCGGCCAGGCCGTCGGCCACCAGGCGGGAGAGCGCCTCGCGCAGAGGGGTGCGCGAGATGCCCAGGCGTTCGGCCTGCTCCACCTCGCCCAGGCCCGCGCCCGGAGGGAGGGACCAGTCGAGGATCTCCGCCCTCAGGGCCTGGTACGCCCGCTCACTCGCTCGCATGCCGCCAGTGTATACACAACAGTCCCGCCGAGGGCAGGGGGTGTGTCCGATGCGCGTGCCGGGCGACGCCGTCCACGGGGAGCGTCGTCCGGCGTGCGGGGGCTGGGTGGTGCGTCCCCGGCGCGGGTCTCGCGCGTGCCGCCACGCCTCACTGACGGGGCACGAAATGTATACAGATCCCTTGCCCCCTGTGATCCACGGCACTACCCTGGGCGCATGGCGACCCACGATGCCCCCGCCGAAGACCGCCCCTCCGGCGCGTACGCCGACGCCCACGCCCGCTCCCTCCGCGACCCCGAGGGGTTCTGGCTCGACGCGGCGCGCGCCATCGACTGGACCGTCGCGCCCACGCGCGCCCTCGACGACTCCGCCGCGCCCCTGTACCGCTGGTTCCCGGACGGCGAGCTGAACACCGCCTTCAACTGCCTGGACCGGCACGTCGAGGCGGGCCGCGGGGACGCCGTCGCGCTGATCCACGACTCCGCGATGACCGGTGAGGTCACCCGCTACACGTACGCCGAGCTCACGGACGCGGTGGCCCGCCTGGCCGGCGCCCTGGCCGCGCGCGGCGTCGGCAAGGGCGACCGCGTCCTCGTGTACCTGCCGATGATCCCGCAGGCCCACATCGCGATGCTGGCGTGCGCGCGGCTCGGCGCGGTGCACTCCGTGGTCTTCGGCGGCTTCGCCCCGCGCGAGCTCGCCTCCCGCATCGACGACGCCGCCCCCGACGTCGTGCTCACCTGCTCCGGCGGCATCGAGCCCAAGCGCCGGGTCGAATACCTGCCCGCCGTGGCCGAGGCGCTCGAGACCGCCGCGCACCCCGTGCGCACGGTGCTGGTCCACCACCGCGAGGGCTTCGAGACCGCGCTCGCGGACGCCGACGGGCGCGGGGGCGCGAGCTGGGAGGACTGGGGCGAGGCCGTCGCGGCCGCCGAGCCGGCCGACTGCGTCCCGGTGCAGGCCACCGACCCGCTGTACGTGCTCTACACCTCGGGCACCACGGGCAAGCCGAAGGGCGTCGTCCGGGACAACGGGGGCCACGCCGTCGCCCTGCGCTGGACCATGGAGCACATCTACGACGTCGGTCCGGGGCAGGCGATGTGCACGGCCTCGGACGTGGGCTGGGTCGTGGGGCACTCCTACATCGTCTACGGCCCGCTGCTGGCCGGGGCCACCACGGTCATGTACGAGGGCAAGCCCGTGGGCACGCCCGACGCCGGCGCGTTCTGGCGGCTGATCGAGGACCATGGCGTGCGCTCCTTCTTCACGGCCCCCACGGCGCTGCGCGCGATCCGCCGCGCCGACCCCGAGGGCGAGCTGCTCCAGGCCCACGACCTGTCCTCCCTGCGGCACTTCTTCGCCGCGGGCGAGCGCCTGGACCCGGAGACGCAGCGGTGGATCGAGGGCCTGCTGGGCATGCCGGTGATCGACCACTGGTGGCAGACCGAGACCGGGTGGGCCATCGCGGCGAACCCGGTGGGCCTGGAGCAGCTGCCGGTGAAGATCGGCTCGTCCTCGGTGCCCTCGCCGGGCGTCGATCTCGTGGTCCTGGACGGCCTGGGCGAGCCCGTGCCCGCCGGGACCGAGGGCAACATCGCCCTGCGGCTGCCGCTGCCCCCGGGCACCCTGCCCACCCTGTGGGGCGACGACCAGCGCTACATCGACTCCTACCTCAGCGCGTTCCCCGGCCATTACGCGACCGGTGACTCCGGCGTCGTGGACGAGGACGGCTACGTGTTCGTGCTCGGCCGCACCGACGACGTCATCAACGTCTCCGGGCACCGGCTGTCCACGGGCGTCCTCGAGGCCGCCCTGGCCGCCCACCCGGCGGTGGCCGAATGTGCCGTGATCGGCATCGCGGACCCGCTCAAGGGCCAGCGGCCCTCGGGCTACGTGGTCCTCAAGTCCGGCGTCGAGACGCCCGAGGCCGGCTCCGAGGCCGAGGCCGCGCTCCTGGACGAGCTGCGTCAGGCGGTGCGCCGCGAGGTGGGCCCGGTGGCGGACTTCCGCGACGTCGTCGTGGTGGACGCGCTGCCCAAGACCCGCTCGGGCAAGATCCTGCGCAAGACCATGCGGCAGATGGCCGACGGCGAGGAGTACGCGGTGCCCTCGACCATTGAGGACCCCGCCGTGCTCGAGGCCCTGGCCGGGGTGCTGCGCCCGGCGGGCTGAGCGCCGCCGTCGTCCCGGGAACGCCAGGCACTAGGGTGGAGGAAGATCCGGACACGCCGACGACGGCGGCCGCGGCGTGCCGCGGCCCGCGGCCGGGCATGCAGACCACCGTGGAAGGAGCCGGCGCCGCCGTGACCTCGAGAGAACCGATCCCCGTGATGACGATCCACGGTGAGCCCGTGCTCGGGCCCACCGGCCGGCCCAAGCACGACTTCCCGGAGCCCGCGCCCCTGGCCTCGCACGGCCCGGCGCGGATCATCTCGATGGTGAACCAGAAGGGCGGCGTCGGGAAGACGACCTCCACCATCAACCTCGGCGCCGCGCTCGCGGGCTACGGGCGCAAGGTGCTCATGGTGGACTTCGACCCCCAGGGCGCCCTCTCGGCCGGCCTGGGCGCGAACCCCCACGAGCTCGACACCACGGTGTACAACGTGCTCATGGAGCGGTCGGTGACCGCGAAGGACGCGATCCTGTCCACCGACTTCGAGAACATGGACCTGCTGCCCGCGAACATCGACCTGTCCGCGGCCGAGGTGCAGCTCGTCAACGAGGTGGCCCGCGAGCAGGTCCTCGAGCGCGCGCTGCGTCAGGTCCGCGATGACTACGACGTGGTCCTCATCGACTGCCAGCCCTCGCTGGGCCTGCTGACCGTGAACGCGCTGACGGCCTCGCACGGCGTGATCATCCCGCTGACCGCCGAGTTCTTCGCGCTGCGCGCGGTCGCGCTCCTCGTCGAGACGATCGAGAAGGTGCAGGACCGGCTCAACCCGGACCTGGAGATCGACGGCGTGCTGGCCACGATGTTCGACCAGCGGACCCTGCACTCCAAGGAGGTCGTGGGCTCGCTCGTGGCCGGCTTCGGGGACCGCGTGTTCGAGACCGTCATCAAGCGGTCCATCAAGTTCGCCGACGCCACGGTGGCGGCCACGCCCATCACCCTGTTCGCCGAGAACCACGACGGGGCCAAGGCCTACCGGCAGCTCGCCCGCGAGCTGATCTGCCGCGGCGGCGCGCCGTGACCGTCCGCTGACCGCCGACGACGCCGGCCCGGTCCCGTCGCGGGACCGGGCCGGTTTTCTCCGCGCTCGCGGCCGGGGGAGCGGTGGCCGGGAGACGCGACGCCGCCGATCTGCGAGAATGAAGCCGGGCGTGTCCGTCTCCGGACCGTCCCTCACCCCCTGACCCGTCCGCCGCCGGCCCGACCGGCGCCGTTGACGCGCACCCGAAAGGACGCCCTCCCCATGAACTCCCGCAAGCCGCGAGGCTCCGGACGCACCCCCGCCGTCGGTCGACGGGGCGGCCCGTTCCAGGAGCGCGACTTCCAGCGACAGATCGGTGCCCGCCGCGGCGCCGCCGCCCCCCGTGAGGAGGCCCCCTTCGACGAGGACGCCGTGCCGCGCACCCGCGGTCGCCGCGGCCGCGGCGCCGGCGCCGCCCGGGCCAAGGCCGCCCACCTCGACCGCATCCACGACGAGTCGGGTGAGCGCCTGCAGAAGGTGCTGGCCGCCGCGGGTGTGGCGTCCCGGCGCGTGAGCGAGGACCTCATCGCCGAGGGCCGCGTGGAGGTGGACGGCGTCGTCGTCACCGAGCCCGGCGTGCGCGTGGACCCGGCCAAGGCCGTCATCCGCGTGGACGGCATCTCCGTGCAGACGGACGTGACCAAGCAGTACTTCGTCTTCAACAAGCCCCGCGGCGTGATCTCCACGATGGTGGACCCGGAGGGCCGGCCCTCGATCGCCACCTACCTCAAGCCCGGGCAGGAGCACCTGTTCCACGTGGGCCGCCTGGACAACGAGACCGAGGGCCTGCTCATCCTCACCAACGACGGCGAGCTGGCCAACCGCCTCACCCACCCGAGCTACGAGGTCCCCAAGACCTACGTGGTCCAGACCCGCGGCCCGCTGGCCAAGGGCGTCTCCAACCGCCTGCGCGAGGGCGTGGAGCTCGAGGACGGCGTGGCGCAGGTCGACTCGTTCAAGCTCGTCGACTCGACGCCGGGCCACGTGCTCGTCGAGGTCGTGCTGCACTCGGGCAAGAACCGCATCGTGCGCCGCATGTTCCAGGAGATCGGCCACCCGGTCGAGCGGCTCGTCCGCGTCAAGGTGGGCCCGATCCTGCTGGGCGACCAGAAGCAGGGCACCGTCCGCGCACTCAACGCGCAGGAGCTGGGCCACCTCAAGGCCCTGGTCGGCCTGTGAGCGCGCCCGCCGAGTCCGCCGCCAAGCTCGGTGACGGCCCGGCCGGGATCCCGCAGCCCGTGCTCGTCCGGGGGACCGGTCTGCTGGGCGCCTCGATCGGCATCGGGCTGAGCGCGGCCGGTGTGGACGTGCGCCTGCACGACCCCTCGCCCGCCGCCCTGGCCGTGGCCGCGGACATCCGCGCCGGACGCCCCGCCCGCCTGGACGCCGAGGGCGACGACCTCGACGTCGCCCCGGGACTCGTCGTCGTGGCCGCGCCGCCGGACGTGACCGCCGACGTCGTGGTCGACTCGCTGCGCCGCTGGGCCGCGGCCGTGGTGGTGGACATCGCCTCGGTGAAGGAGGCGGTCGCCGCGGGCGTGCGCGCCGCCGTCGACGAGGCCCGCCTGGCCCCGCAGGACGCCGACCGGTACCTCGGGACGCACCCGATGGCCGGCTCCGAGCGGTCCGGTCCCGTGGCGGCCCGCGGCACCCTGTTCACGCAGGCGCCGTGGGTGCTGTGCCCGACGGACACGACCCAGCCGGACGCCCTCGCGGCCGGTCGGGCCCTCGCGCTGACGCTGCAGGCCACCCCGTACCGGATGGCCGCCCGCGCCCACGACGAGTCGGTCGCGCTGATCTCGCACCTGCCGCAGATCGCCGCCTCGCTTGTGGCCTCCCGCCTGCAGGACACCCCGGACCAGGCGCTCGCCCTGGCCGGCAACGGGCTGCGGGACACCACCCGGATCGCGGCGTCGGACCCGCAGCTGTGGGTGCAGATCCTCTCCGGCAACGCCGGGCGGATCGTGCCGGCGCTGCACGGGCTGCGGGCGGACCTGGACCGGTTGATCCGCACCCTGGAGGACCCCTCCGCCCCCGGGGCGCGGCTGGACATGGCGCAGCTGATCGCCGAGGGCAACGCCGGTCGGGCGCGGGTGCCCGGCAAGCACGGGGCGCCGCCGCAGGCGTTCGCGGTGGTCACGGTGATCGTGGACGACGCCCCCGGGCAGATCGCGGCCCTCCTCGACGAGGTCGGCCGCACGGACGTGAACGTGGAGGACCTGCGGCTCGAGCACGCCTCGGGCCACCGGGTCGGCATGGTGGAGATCTCCGTGCTGCCCGGCCGCAGGGATGAACTCGTGGCGGCGCTGACCGCCGCCGGATGGAAGGTGGTCTGAGATGACCGAGCACACCCGCGACGACGTCGCACCCGCGCCGCTCGTGGTGGCGGTGGACGGGCCCTCGGGCTCGGGCAAGTCGTCCGTGTCCAAGGCCGTGGCCCGGCGTCTCGGCGCCGCGTACCTGGACACCGGCGCCATGTACCGCGCCGTGGCGTGGCACTGCCTGAACGAGGGCGTCGACCTGGCCGATGCGGAGGCCGTGGCGGCGGCCGCCGTCGCCATGGATCTGGACCAGTCCACCGACCCGGACGTCGAGGCCGTGCGGGTCGGCGGCACGGACGTCACCGAGGCGATCCGCGGCCCCGAGGTCACGGACACGGTCTCCACCGTCGCCGTGGTGATCCCGGTACGCGAGGAGCTGCACCGTCGCCAGCGGGCGGCGATCGCCGCCGCGGGCCGGATGGTCGCCGAGGGCCGCGACATCACCACGGTGGTGGCCCCGGACGCCCACGCGCGCGTGCTGCTCACGGCGTCCGAGGCCGTGCGCACCGCCCGCCGCTCGGGCCAGCTGGCCGCGGCGGGGGAGACCGGCGTCGACGCCGGCACGCTGCACCGTCAGGTGGCCGGGCGCGACGCCCGCGACGCCACCGTGTCCACGTTCGACCGCCCCGCCGACGGGGTGGCGCTCGTGGACTCCACCGAGCTCGACTTCGAGCAGACCGTGGCGGCCGTCCTGGCCGCCGTCGAGGACCAGGCCGGCATCCCGGCCGTGAAGGGAGGCCGACGATGACCGAGAACCCCCAGCACCGCTCCGGTGAGGACGAGTTCGTCCCCGCCGGCGACGATCAGGTGGCCGAGCGGCTCGCCGCCATGACCGAGGAGGAGGCCGAGGCGCGTGCCGCGTCGTTGCGCGCCGGCCTGGCCGACTATGAGCTCGAGGAGGACGACGCCGCCCTCCTCGACGCGTGGCAGCTCGGGCCGGACGAGGACGTCGACGCGCCCGTGCCGCCCGTGCTGGCCGTCGTGGGCCGGCCGAACGTCGGCAAGTCCACGCTCGTCAACCGCATCATCGGCCGTCGTGAGGCCGTCGTGGAGGACGTGCCCGGCGTGACGCGCGACCGCGTCTCCTACGACGCCGAGTGGAACGGCCGCGAGTTCACCGTGGTGGACACCGGCGGCTGGGAGCACGACGCCAAGGGCATCCACCGTCGCGTGGCCGAGCAGGCCGAGCTGGCCGTGGACGTGGCGGACGCCGTCGTGTTCGTGGTGGACGCCACCGTCGGCATGACGGCCACGGACGAGGCCGTGGTCTCGATGCTGCGCCGCAAGGACCGCCCCGTGATCGTGGCCGCCAACAAGGTGGACGACATGGTCCAGGAGGCCGACGCCGCCACCCTGTGGTCGCTCGGCTTCGGCTACCCGTACCCGGTGTCCGCGGTGCACGGCCGCGGCGTCGCGGACCTGTTGGACGCCGCGCTCGAGGCACTGCCGGAGGAGTCCGCCCACGGCGGTCTCGTGCCGCGCGGCGGCCCGCGCCGGATCGCCCTCGTGGGCCGGCCGAACGTGGGCAAGTCCTCGCTGCTGAACAAGCTGGCCGGCTCGGACCGCGTGGTGGTGGACGACCTGGCCGGCACCACGCGCGACCCCGTGGACGAGCTCGTGGAGCTCGGCGGACGCCTGTGGCGCTTCGTGGACACCGCCGGCATCCGTCGACGGCAGCACATGGCCCACGGCGCCGACTACTACGCGTCGCTGCGCACTGCCTCGGCCCTGGACCGCGCCGAGGTGGCCGTGGTGCTGCTCGAGGCGCCGCAGGTGATCTCTGAGCAGGACGTGCGCATCCTCCAGATGGTGCTGGACTCCGGTCGCGCCCTCGTGATCGCGTTCAACAAGTGGGACCAGGTGGATGAGGATCGGCGGCTCCAGCTGGCCAAGGAGATCGAGCGGGACCTGGCGCACGTCGCGTGGGCGCCGCGCGTGAACATCTCCGCGAAGACCGGCTGGCACAAGGACCGTCTCGTCCCCGCGCTGGACCTCGCCCTGGACTCATGGGACACCCGTATCCCCACGGGCAAGCTCAACGCGTTCCTCGGCGAGCTCGTGGCGGCCCACCCGCACCCGCTGCGCGGCGGCAAGCAGCCCCGCATCCTGTTCGCGACCCAGGTCTCGAGCCGGCCGCCCAAGTTCGTGCTGTTCACCACCGGGTTCCTGGACCCCGGGTACCGCCGGTTCATCGTGCGCCGCCTGCGCGAGACCTTCGGGTTCGAGGGCACGCCCCTCGAGATCGGGATGCGCGTGCGCGAGAAGCGCGGTCGCCGCCGCTGATCCGGCCCCGCCCCCGACGACGTCCCTCGACCACCCGCGTCGGGGGACGTCGTCGTCCCGGCCGGCTCCCACCGTTCGTCCACCTTCGCCTCGTAGCCTGAGGGCATGAGCCTCATCCGACGTCGCCCCGCCGCCCTGTCCCTTGCCACCCTGGCCGCGCTCGCGCTGGCCGCATCCGGCTGCGCGGTCGACGACGGCGCGACCCGGGCCGCGCTGCAGAGCGCGGAGGACCGGCTCGCCCAGGCCGAGGACCGGATCAGCGAGCTGGAGGCGGACGCCTCGGACCGCGTGGACCTGGGGCAGCTGCGCCAGGAGGCCGAGGGCGCCCTCGAGGAGGCGGACCAGCGCGCCGCCGAGGTCGTCGAGGACCTGACGCGATCGCTGCCCTCCGGTTCGGACATCGTCGACGTCGAGGCCCTTCGGGAGGACGGGAAGGTGGTCATCGAGTACGGCCAGTCCCTGCTCGAGGCCGATCCCCAGGTTCTCGAGGACACGATGCGGGAGGCGGCGGACCGGGCGCGCGACGCCATCCCGGACCTGGAGGACGTCGAATTCCGCGTGGGGGACCGAACCTTCACGTTCTGAGCCTGCGACGGGGCTCCGTGAGGCCCCCGACACGCCCCTGCGACGCGCCCGGAACGGCGGATCGGAGCGGCTCAGCGTGTTACACTTCTCACGTGCGCGACTGCACCCTCAGTCATGAGAGGGTTCGTGCAGACCGCCAGGCCCACCGGTACGCCGGGGCCGCGGTCGCTGGGGGACTCTCGGTCGGGTGGCCCTCGGTCAAGGGATGAGGGGTTCACGTCTGTGAAGAGGACGTGGGCCCCTTGTTCACGTTTCGGGGGTGTCGTGCCGTTCACCCCTGACGACGACGACCCGGCGGGCCCGCTCCCGATTCGCATCCGGCGGTGCGGGTGGGGTATGCTCGTCGGGTGCCGAAGCGCGGATGACCGCGATTCGCCACGGGCTATGGCGCAGCTTGGTAGCGCGCTTGACTGGGGGTCAAGAGGTCGTGGGTTCAAATCCCGCTAGCCCGACCACGTTCCCACGGGTCAGAGTCCGCATCTGACGAGGGAAAATGGAATGAGGCCCAGGTACTCCCTCGAGGGGAGCGCCTGGGCCTCTTTCCGTGCCTGACATATTCCTTAGCACAAACTGATCGAGACAGACCCTACGGTTCGGCGTTCGGCTCGACTTATATCCCCGGGAATTCAGAACTTCCTCAGTGGCCGAGCGGCTCGATCCAAAATCGATCTCGTCGGTGACCAGAGCGTTGGCCCTGAAGCCCCCTGGGTCTGATGGAGACTCGCGCTATTTGATTCCGACAACTGTTCGCGGCCGGCCTCGACAGCATAGAACGTGTCCTCGAACTCGGCGGGTGGGACGTCGCCGAGGTAGCCGTGGAGGCGTTGCGTGTTGTGCCAGGACACCCACCCGAGGGTCGCGAGCTCGAGGTCCTCGACCGTCCGCCAGGGACCTGGCCGTGCGGGTCCGCGGACGAGCTCGGCCTTGTAATAGCCGTTCACGGTCTCGGCCAGGGCGTTGTCGTAGCTGTCCCCGACGGTCCCGATCGACGGTGTCGCTCCGATCTCGGCGAGGCGTTCGCCGTAGCGAATGGAGGTGAATTGGGCGGGTTCAACCGGTCGTTGCAACACCGTGCGTTGAGAGCGAGCGTAGCTGCTCGGCGAAGACCTCCGCGGGAGTCTTCCAGTCCAGGACCTTCCTGGGCCTGTTGT
>NZ_JBEPNB010000014.1:0-26651 GCF_040546065.1 Micrococcus sp. UYEF5 | reverse complement strand
GATCAACTCCCATTGGGCGTCGGAGAGCATCTGGAACCGGGACATGTCCCCAGGGTCTCAGCTGACTCGTGCATCTATTCTCAGACACGCCCTAGCCCTGCACCAGTCCTGACGTGCTCCAGCGCCGCGCCGGCCACACCCGGCGCCGGGCCCGGCGGCTCAGCCCGCCGTCGGCGACGGCCGCGTCAGTCCCAGCGTCTCCGGGGCCGACGGGGTGCCGTCGCCGAGGACGTGCTCGCCCAGGAAGCCGAGGACGACCTCGTACCAGACCTTCGCGTGCTGCGGGGCGAGGATCCAGTGGTTCTCGTGCGGGAAGTAGAGGAAGCGGTGGTCCGTGGTGCCGTCCGCGGCGGCCGGCCGCCCGGACTTCGCCAGCAGGTCCGACCACAGGCGCAGCCCCTCGCCGATCGGCACGCGGTAGTCCTTGTCGCCGTGGATGACGAGCATCGGGGAGACGATCTCCCCCACGAACCGGTGCGGCGAGTTCTCCTGCTGCATCTGCTCGTCCATCTCGCGGGCCCAGTAGAACGCGGCGTCCGTCGTCGGGCCGAAGCCGTCCAGCGCCCACAGCGAGGCGTGCGTGACCACGCACCGGAACCGATCGGTGTGCCCGGCCACCCAGTTCGCCATGTAGCCGCCGAACGAGCCGCCCATGGCGGCGGTGCGGTCGCCGTCGACGTCCTCACGCGCCACGACGGCGTCCGTGAGCGCCATCAGGTCCGTGTAGGGCGCCTGGCCCCAGCGGCCCCAGCCGCGTTCGATGAAGTCCTGGCCGTAGCCCGTGGACAGCGCCGGGTCCGGCAGCAGCACCGCGTAGCCGCGCGCCGCCATGATCCACGGGGTCCAGCGCCAGCTCCACGCGTTCCACGAGCCCAGGGGCCCGCCGTGGATCCACAGCAGCAGCGGGTGACCGCCGGCCGGCGCCTCCCCCTCGGGGAGCACGAGCCAGCCGCGCACGTGCGTGCCGTCCTCGGCGACGGTCTCCACGTCCTCGAGGGTGCCCGGGATCGCGGGGCGCTCCACGGGGTTCGGCAGGCGCGTGGTCTCGCCCGTGGCCAGGTCGATCCGCGCCACCTCCGGCGGGAACAGGTAGGAGGAGCGGACGCCGTAGGCCGTGGCCCCGTCCGGGGAGAGCACGATGTCGGTCCACGCCTCGTCCTCCCGGGTCACCTGCGCGACGGCGCCGGTGGCCACCTCGATGCGGAACACCGGGCGGCGGCCCTCGGAGTCCGCGAGCGCGATCACCGCGGAGTCGTCCGGCAGCCACGCGACGACGTCGGCCCAGCGGTCCCAGCCGTGGGCCAGGGGCGTGGTCTGGCCCGTGGCCGTGTCCATCACGTACAGGCGCGGGTGCACGGCGGAGTGCGGGGTGGAGTCGGGGGTGCGGACGACGACGGCGCGCGTGCCGTCATGGCTGACGGGACCGACAGTCACGTCCTCGCCGGGGACGTCGTGCAGGACGCGGCGCTCGCCCGTGGCCAGGTCCACGCGCACCACGGTGCCCTCCCGCACGTTGCCGCGGGCCTCGGCGGTGGCGGCCGTGGTGAGCAGGAACGAGCCGTCCGGGGCCACCTGCGCGCCGATCCCGAACGCGTGGGAGCGCGGGAATCCGGAGACGTGGCGCAGGTGGTGCGACACGTCGTCGGCCTCGGGAGCCAGGCCGGAGGCGGCGGGGCCGGGCTCGGCGGCGTCGGCGTCCGTGGCGGGCTCGCCCTGCGGGTCCGGGCCGGGCTCGAGGACGAAGAGCTCGGGGCGGGCGGGGCCAAGGTCGTGGTCCCAGAAGCGGATGGGGTAGCCGGTGTGCAGGATGGCGTCCACGCCGGCGTCCTTGCGGGTCTGCGCGAGGGTCGCGTGCTCGGCCTCGGTGGTGGCGCCGAGCAGCCGGTCCGCCGTGACGACCACGCGGTCCGCCGCGGAGGCGCACGTGACCGCGGTGACGCCGCCCGGGCGGGAGAGCACCACGCGCGCCTCGCCGCCCCGGGGCGGCAGGGCCCACAGGGCGCTGCGCTTCTCGGCCTCGGCGTCGGCGGGGTCGGGACGGGCGGAGGTGAAGAAGAGGGTGCCGTCCGCGGCGAACTGTGCGCCGGCCTCGCCCTCGCGGGAGCGGGTCAGGCGGTGGGCGGGGCGCTCGCCCGCGGGGTCGACCTCCCAGAGGGCGGTGGCGTAGCCGGTGCCCTTCGCGTCCCGGGTGGCGACGGTGGTCACCAGGCGGGCGCCGTCCGGGCTGAGGGTGAGACCGGCGACGCGCGGCAGGGCCGTGAAGGCGTCGAGGTCGTGGAAGGGGGTGGCGGGGGTGTTGTCCGGGGTGTCCGGGGTGGAGGTCATGCGTTCGTTTCTATCGGCCCGCACGTGGTCCGGGCAACACGGAGGGCGGCGGGGTGGTGGCCTCGACGGCGGGCCGCCCCGGTGCCCGCCGCGCCTCAGGCGCCGGGCCGCGTGCCGGCGTCGGCCCGGATCTGCTGGAGCTGTTCGCCGAGCCAGTCGACGTACCCGCCCATCCACTCCCCCGTGGCCTGGTGGTTCCAGCTCTGGCCGACCACCGGCTGCGGGAAGACGACGGCGTCCGAGAGGGTGTCCCGCAGCGCGAGGGCGGGCCCCTCCTCATCCGCGACCGTCACCCACTGCATGCCGTGGCGCGCACCCAGGTGCTCGCCGAGCAGCACCGCGACGACGTCCAGCAGCACCGCCAGCTCCTCGGGGTCCAACTCGTCGGCCTCGGCCTGCGAGCGGGCCAGCACGGCGTCGTAGTACGCGGCGACCGCGTCCAGGTCCAGGTGGTCCACGCCCTCCTGCGCGGCGAAGTCGCGACGGACGCGCACCCACTCCCGCTCGGGCTCGGTCAGGGGGCTCATCTCGGGCTGGTCGGTCATGGCCTCCATCCTGCCAGGCGCGTCGGGCGCCGCCGTCGCCGGAACGGGCGGCGCCGGCCGCGCTTTCGTTCGAGAAACGGCGAGGAACCGGGGGGACACACCGCCGGAGGCCTGCGATCCCCCAGCGGGAGCACTCGTGGACGCGCCCGATGTCGTGCCGCCAGCGACGAGGCGAGCGTGCGGGCCGTCGTCGTCCGCCGCCCCCGACCGGACTTGAGACACTGGCCCCATGCGCATCATGACCGTCTGCCTGGGGAACATCTGCCGCTCGCCCGCCGCCGAGGCCGTGCTGAACCGCAAGCTCGCGGAGGCCGGTCTCGACGACGTCGAGGTCACCTCCGCCGGCACGTCCGACGAGCACGTGGGCGCCCGGCCGCATCACCTCACCCGCGAGGTCGGCGGCGAACTGGGCTACGAGTTCCCGACGGTGGGGGTGCAGCTGTCCGCCGACCTCGTGGACGACGCCGACCTGATCCTCGTGATGGACGAGGCCAACCTCGCCGACGCGCGGCGGCTCGCGACCACGGACGAGCAGCGGGACCGGATCCACCTGATGGGCGAGTTCGCGTCGGATGCGGACAGCGCCGGGGTGCGCGAGGTCCCCGATCCGTACGGGTATCCGCGGCCGCAGTTCGAGGAGATGTACCGGCAGATCGAGGACGCAGCAGACGGCGTCGTCGCCGCGATCCGCGACGGCCGCCTCTGACGGCCGGGGCGCGGCCCCGGACCCGCCGTTTCCCGAACGAAAGCGGCCTGGGACCCGCCGTTTCCCGAACGAAAGCGGGGGCGGCGGGGGTCGATCAGTCGTCGTGGGGGTCGTCGGAGTCGTCGAGGACCTCTCGCAGCCGCGCCGCCGTGTCCGCGCGCAGGGTGCCGCGGGTCTCGGCGCGGTCGGTCGTCGCGCGGGCGAGGGTCTCCCACACGGCCCGCACGTCCGGGGGCAGTCCCCCGGCCTCGAGCTCCCCGAGGGTCTCACGGTGGGTCCGCAGCGTGTCGACGTCACCGCGGGCCACGGGGCCGGTGAGGGCGCCGTCGCCGTCCGTGAGCGCGTTCTCCAGCGCGGCGGTCATCAGTGAGCGCAGCACCCGCTCCGGGTCGGCCACCCCGATCGTCTCCAGGATCTGGCGGGCCTGCGCCGTCAGCGTCACCAGGTGGTTCGACCCGTGGGACAGCGCCAGGTGGTAGGCCGCCCGGTCGGCCTCCTTCACGACCACGGGCTCGCCGCCCATCTCCACCACGAGCGCCTGGGCCACGGGCAGCACCACGGGGTCCGCGGTCACGCCGAACACGCAGTCCTGCAGCCGGGCGACGTCGAGGCTCAGCCCCGTGAACGTCATGGCCGGGTGGATCGCCAGGGGGATCGCCCCGTGCGCGCGCACCGGCTCCATCACCCCCACCCCGTAGCGGCCGGAGGTGTGCACGAGCAGGTGGCCGGTCTGCACGTGGCCCGCGGCGGCCAGGCCGGCCACGAGCTCGCCCAGCGCGTCGTCCGGGACGGCGAAGACGACCATCTCGGAGCGGCGCAGGATCTCGGGGATCTCCAGGACGGGCACGCCCGGCAGGAGCATCTCCGCGCGGTCCCGCGAGGCCTCGGAGACGGCGTGCACGCCCGTGATCGTGTGGCCCGCAGCCCGCAGCGCCGAGCCCAGCACGGCCCCCACTCGACCCGCGCTCACCACGCCGACGCCCAGCCGCCCGGGCCGCTGCGCCGGGTCATGCGGGTCCAGGCTCAGGTCGAGTCCGCCGGTCATCGCTCCTCCTCGCCGCGCACGGCGGGGACGTGCGCCCCGCTCTCCTCCCCGACGACGGCGCCGCCGACGACGCCGGCCCGGGCCAGTTCGCGGCGGCCCACCTCGGTGGCCGCGACCTCGCGCGTGCGCTGCTCGAAGCGGGCCAGCTCCTCGGGGCGCATCCACTGGTCGCGGTCGGCGAGGCGACGCGAGACGGCCGCGTGCCGGGCCTCCCGGGCGTACAGGTCCACGGCCACGTCCTCGTCGAGGTCGCGGACCACGGCGTTCGCCCCCGCGACCCACACGCGCACCGTGGCCAGGCCCAGGCGTCGCTGCACCGGGCCCTGCGCCAGCTCGGCCGCCTGCATGCGCTCGTGCTGGAGGGTCTGCAGCCGGCGGTTCAACCAGCCGCTGCGCACCACCAGCAGGGACCGCGTCGTCGTGAAGCCGGTCCGCCGCCAGGCGAACCAGTTGAACCACCACCTGCCGCGCCGCGGCACGTGCTGGAAGCCGCCCTCCGTGCCGGTGCCGTGCACGCCGAGGTGCATGAGCCCGGCGGGGGTCAGCCCCTGCGCGGCGCGCGGATCGCCGTCCAGGCCCGGGTCCGGGGCCACGACCGTGAGGACGCGGAGCACGTCCTCCCACGGGCCGACGGGCAGCGCGACGTCCCGGGCGCCGTCGGACTCCTGCAGGTACCCGGCCACCGCCATGTTCACCCGATACCAGCCGAAGGGCCGCCAGAACAGGGGCTGGGAGACGGTCACCCCCTGCACCCGCCCCGGCGGGACGGTCTGGTGGGTGGTCTCGGTGAGCCCGTGCCGCAGTCGCAGCCCGTCGGTGGAGCGGCGCACCTGGAAACCCCAGCCGGCGTTCAACCGGGACCACGCGACGCCGGCCACGGAGAACAGGGCGGGCAGGGACGCGGCCGCGCCGATCCCGGTCAGGGTCTCCCCCTCGTCCAGCACCGCCTCGGGCAGCAGCGCGACCACGAGGGCGAGGCCGGCCAGCCAGATCAGGGACCCGGCCAGCACCCCCAGCACGCCTCCGGAGAGCAGGACGGAGCCGAGGAGCCGCCCCGCGGGCACCTGCAGCATGAGTTCGCCGGCGTCCGCGGCGTCGGCGTCGGGGAGGCCGGGCTCGGCCGCCCGCTCCGGCGCGGACGCGTCCGCCCCGGCTCCCCCGAGCATCCCCGACGCGCGGTCCAGGATCTCCCGGCGCACCGCTTCGGCCTCGGCGCGGCGCAGGAAGGACAGCTCGAGCGCGGACTCGCCGCCGTCGGCCGCCTCGACCTTCACTGTGGCCAGCCCGAGCAGCCGGGCCACGAGGGGGTGCTGCAGGTCCACCGCCTGGATGCGGTCGTAGCGCATCTGCCGGCGGCTGCGGAAGAGCCAGCCCTGGCGCAGCTCGATCCGGTCCTCCCCGCAGCGGAACCGGGTGAACCACCAGGAGAAGAAGAACACGAGGCTGATCAGCAGGGTGACCCCCAGCAGGATGCCGCCGGCCACGAGCAGGCTGCCGTCGCCGCCGCCCGGGGCGTCCTCCCCGCTGAGCCGGCCCGCCGCGAAGTCCTCCACCGCGTTGCGGCCCGCGAAGAACAGGATCAGCAGCAGGAAGGTCCAGCCCCGCACCCAGGGCGAGGCGGGGTGGACGCGGACCCAGCCGGCGTCGTCGGCGGGGGGCGGGGCGGCCGCGCTCACAGGCCCGCCAGCCGCGCCTGGCCGCGCGCCATGAGGACTTCGCGCAGCTCCTCGGCCCTCTCGCGGGGCACGCCCTCCAGGGTGACGTCCCCGCCCGCGGCGGCGGTCTTCAGGGTGAGGGTCTGCAGCCCGACCCGGCGCAGCAGCGGACCGTCCGAGACGTCCACGTACTGCAGGCGGCCGTACGGCACCGCGTGCACGCTGCGGAACAGGATGCCCTCGCGCCACAGGACGTCGTCCTCGCGCTCGGCCCAGCCCATCGCGCGCACGCGCCGCGGGATCAGGATCAGGTCCACGATCCAGGACACGACGACGACGGCCGGCAGCCCCCACGCGACCCACGCGGCCATCCCCGCCCACGGGCCGGTGAGCTTGAGGATCAGCGGCACGGAGAACGCGGCGAGCCAGATCAGGTGGCCGATGGTCGTGGCGATGAGCTTCACCGTCGCCAGCCGCGGCGAGGCCGGCGTGAAGGCCACGCCGCTCAGGTCAATGCCGGGCACGGGCATACCCTCCTTCCGTCTCGGGACGGGCCGGTCGGCCCGGGGACCCATCCTGCCCACGACCGCCCTCGGGCGCATCCTCCTCAGGCGGGATCCGGCACCACCGTTCGACGATCAGCCCCACCACCAGCAGGACGAGACCGCCGACGGCCTGCAGGGCGGCCTCCCGCACGGTCGGTGCCTCCACGCCGGCCCGCAGCAGCACCTGCACCGCCACCCCGGCGTGCCACCCGCCGAGGGCCGCTCCCGCGAAGCCGGAGGCCTGGCCGAGCACGAGGGTGCGGGCCGCGGCGAGCGGGTCCATCCGCGCGGCGGCGGGCTTCTCCCGGTCGCGGCGCACCCGCCAGCCCAGCGCGAGGCACAGCACGGAGACCGCGGCCACGGTGATCAGGCCGCCGCGGCCCACCACGGGCGCCGGCCAGCCCAGGGACGGCGCGGCGAGCCCGGCCAGCCAGCCGAGCACGGCGGCCACCAGCACCACGAGCAGGGTCCACCCGGAGCGCAGCGCGATCACGTGGCCTCCCTCCCGAGGGCGTCCGGGCGTGCCGGGCGGAGCGGGGCGACGTCGTCGGTGCCGGCCAGCAGCCGGTGCCGCTCGGGCTCCTGACGGCGCACCCCGGGGGCGTCCGCGGCGACGGCGGCGAGGTCGGCGACGGGCGTGCCGGCGAGCGTGGCGTCCGCGTCGAGCCACAGCCACGGCAGCAGCACGAAGGCCCGCTCGGCCGCGCGGGGGTGCGGCAGGGTGAGGTCCGGGTGGTCGCTGCGCACGTCTCCGTAGGCGATCACGTCCACGTCCAGGGTGCGCGCGCCCCAGCGGACCTCACGCCGCCGATGGTGGTCCTGCTCGAGCCGGTGCGCCACCGCGAGCAGCTCCCACGGCGCGAGGTCCGTGCGCAGCGTGACCACCTGGTTGAGGTAGTCGGGCTGGCCCGGCGGCCCGCCCACGGGCGCGGTGACGGCCCGGGGCGAGGCCCGGACGTCCGTGATGTGCGGCAGCGCGGACAGGGCGGCGACGGCGGCGTCGAGCGTCTGCGCGGGCTCGCGCAGGTTGGCGCCGAGGGCCAGCACGGCCGCGACGGGCGCGTCCGGGCGGGCGCCCAGCTCGGGGATGGGCGCGGGGCCCTCGGCCGGGTGCGACCAGTCGACGGTGCTCACGCGAGGTCCTCCCGGGTGCGGTGCACGGTGACGGCGGCGTCCGCGAAGTCGTGCGGGATGGGCGCCTGCGGCTTGTGCACGGTGACCTCGACGGCGGCCACCACGGGCTGCTCGGCGAGGACGGCGCGGGCGATCCGGTCGGCGAGGCTCTCGATCAGGTCCACCGGCTCCCCGGTGACCAGGCGGACCACCGTGTCCGCGACCTCGGCGTAGTTGGCGGTGCGGGCGAGGTCGTCGCCGGCCGCGGCGGGGCCGGCGTCGAGGTGGAGGACCACGTCCGTGACGAACGGCTGCCCGTCCTGGCGCTCGTGGTCGAAGACCCCGTGGTGCCCGACGGCGGACAGCCCGGCCAGGCGGATGCGGTCCCGGGCGCTCACGGCAGCACGTCCTCGGAGACGGGCTCGCCCGGGGCATGCGCCCCGGCCCAGGCCGCGGCGGTGCGGACGGCGTCGGCGCTGGCGCGCACGTCGTGCACGCGCACGCCCCACGCGCCCTGTGCGGCGGCGAGGGCGGAGATCGCCGCGGTGGCGGCGTCGCGCGCGGCGGGCGGGGCCGGGGTGCCGTCGTCGTCCGCCAGCAGGGTGCCCAGGAACCGCTTGCGCGAGGCGGCGACGAGCACCGGGTGGCCCATGGCGCGGAGCCACTCGAGGCCGCGCAGCAGCTCCCAGTTCTGCTCGCCGGCCTTCGCGAAGCCCAGGCCCGGGTCGACGATCAGCTGCGCGGGCTCGACGCCCGCGGCGAGGAAGCGGCCGGCCACGTCCCGCAGCTCGCACACGACGTCCGGGACGGTGTCCTCGTAGACGGCCAGCCCGTCCATGGTCTGCGGGTTCCCGCGGTTGTGCATGAGGATGTACGGCGCGCCCGACGCGGCGATCAGCGCCGGCATATCCGGCTCGTGGGCGAGGCCGGAGACGTCGTTGACGATCACCGGCCCCAGCGCCAGGGTGGCCCGGGCGGTGGCGGTGTGGCGCGTGTCCACGGAGAGGACGACGTCCTCGGCCAGCAGCGCCTCGATCACGGGCAGGATGCGCTCCTGCTCCTCGGCCGGCGGCACGGCGCGGGCCCCGGGGCGGGTGGACTCCCCGCCCACGTCCACGATGTCCGCGCCGTCCGCGACCATGCGCCGGGCGTGCTCGACGGCCGCGCGGACGGTGGCGTGCTCCCCGCCGTCCGAGAACGAGTCAGGGGTGACGTTGAGGATGCCCATGACCAGGGTCCGGTCCGCGGGCAGCCGCCCCAGCAGGGCGCGGTTCGCCTCCCGCGCCGCCGGGTCGATGCTCTCGTCCACGTGTCCTCCTCCGCCGTCGGTGGTCCTCAGCCGTGCATGATGAGGCTCATCGCCTCCGAGCGCGTGGACGGATCCCGCAGCTGGCCGCGCACCGCCGAGGTGACGGTCTTCGCGCCCGGCTTGCGCACGCCGCGCATGGACATGCACATGTGCTCGGCCTCCACCACCACGATCGCCCCGCGCGGGGCCAGGTGCTCCATGAGCGCCTCCACCACCTGCGTGGTCAGCCGCTCCTGCACCTGCGGACGCCGCGCGTACAGCTCCACGAGACGGGCCAGCTTGGACAGCCCCGTCACGCGGCCCTCGGCGGAGGGGATGTAGCCGATGTGCGCGGTGCCGTGGAACGGCACCAGGTGGTGCTCGCACGTCGAGTAGAACGGGATGTCCTTCACGAGCACGAGCTCCTCGTGCGCGATGTCGAACGTGGTGCCGAGCACCTGGTCCGGGCTCTGGTGCAGGCCCGCGAAGAACTCCGCGTACGCCTTGGCCACTCGCGCCGGGGTGTCCGCCAGGCCCTCGCGGTCCGGGTCCTCACCGATCGCCAGCAGGATCTCCCGCACCGCCGCCTCGATGCGCGGCCGGTCGACCGCGGTCGAGTCCGGGTCGAACGTGCCGGGGACGGCGTCGTCGGGGGTGTGGGCTGTCATGCGGGTCTCCTGCGCGGTCAAAAGGTCGGTCCCTCGCCGGGGCCCGGCGTGTTGCTCGGACCGCCGTGCGGCGGCAGGCCGGGGCCGGCCGCGTCCCCGCCCAGCGACGACGGCGGCGCACCCTCCGGACGCACCGGCACCGTGGTGCCCTCGACGCCGACGGGGGTCTGATCCCCGCCGTCGTGGCGCGAGCGGCGCTCGGAGGGGGAGAGGACCGGCGGGATGTCCTGCGGGAGCCGGTCGTCCGAGGCCAGCCACACGCCGCGCTCGGGCCGCTTGCGGACGTCCGCGAAGATGGCGGCGATGGCCTCCTGGGTCAGCGTCTCCTTCTCCAGCAGCTCGTAGGCCAGCCGGTCCAGGACGTCCCGGTTCTCCGTGAGCACCCAGTGGGCCTCGGCGTGGGCCTGGTCCAGCAGGGTGCGGACCTCGGCGTCCACCAGGTACGCGAGCTCCTCGGAGTACTCGCGGGAGGAGCCGCCGGGGGCACCGCCCACGAAGGGCTCGGAGCTGCCGCCGCCGAGCTTGACGGCGCCCACCTTGGCGGACATGCCGTACTCGGTGACCATCTTGCGGGCCGTGTCCGTGGCCTTCTGGATGTCGTTCGCGGCGCCCGTGGACGGGTCCTTGAACACGATCTCCTCCGCCACGCGCCCGCCCATCGCGTACGCGAGCTGGTCCAGGAGCTCGTTGCGGGTGACGGAGTACTTGTCGTCCTCCGGGACCACCATCGTGTAGCCCAGGGCGCGGCCGCGGGGCAGGATCGTGATCTTGGTGACCGGGGCGGAGTTGCGCAGCCCGGCCGCGACGAGCGCGTGGCCGCCCTCGTGGTAGGCGGTGACCTTGCGCTCGTGCTCGTTCATCAGGCGGGTGCGCTTCTGCGGGCCGGCCATCACGCGGTCCACGGCCTCGTCCAGGGCGTGGTTGTCGATCACGTTGTTGTTCGAGCGCGCCGTGAGCAGCGCGGCCTCGTTGATCACGTTGGCTAAGTCCGCGCCCGTGTAGCCGGGGGTGCGCTTGGCCAGGGAGCGCAGGTCCACGTCCAGGGCGATCGGCTTGCCCTGCGCGTGCACCTCGAGGATCCTGGCGCGGCCCTCGAGGTCCGGGGCGTCCACGGGGATCTGGCGGTCGAAGCGGCCCGGGCGCAGCAACGCCGGGTCCAGGACGTCCGGGCGGTTGGTCGCGGCGATCATGATGACGTTCGTGGAGGCGTCGAAGCCGTCCATCTCCACGAGCATCTGGTTCAGGGTCTGCTCGCGCTCGTCGTTGCCGCCGCCGATGCCTGCGCCGCGGTGCCGGCCGACGGCGTCGATCTCGTCCACGAAGATGATGGCGGGGGCGTTGGACTTGGCCTGCTCGAAGAGGTCGCGCACGCGCGAGGCGCCGACGCCCACGAACATCTCCACGAAGTCCGAGCCGGAGATCGAGTAGAACGGCACGCCGGCCTCACCGGCCACGGCCTTGGCCAGGAGGGTCTTGCCCGTGCCGGGCGGGCCGTAGAGCAGCACGCCCTTGGGGATCTTGGCGCCCACCGCGCGGAAGCGGTCCGGCACGGTGAGGAACTCCTTGATCTCCTGGAGCTCCTCCACGGCCTCGTCCGCGCCCGCGACGTCCTTGAACAGCACGTCCGGGTTGTCCTTGTTGATCAGCTTGGCGCGGGACTTGCCGAACTGCATGACCTTGCCGCCGCCGCCCTGCATGCGGGACATCAGGAACCAGAACAGCAGTGCGATGAGCAGGAACGGGACCATGAAGCCGAGCAGCGAGAGGAACCAGTTGCTCCGCACCGGCTCGTCCGTGTAGCCGTCCAGGGCCGAGTCGTCCACCGCGGTGACCACGTCCGTGGCGCGCGCGCTGGCGAAGTAGAAGTAGACCTCCTTGCCGAGGTCCCGGTCGTCCTGCTTGTAGGGCTCACGCAGGGTGAGGTCCACGCGCTGGTCCCCGTCCACCACGCGGGCCTGCGCGGCCTTGTCGTCCTTCAGCAGGGCCATGCCCACGTTGGTGTCCACCATGGTGCGGCCGCTCTGCGACGTGGTCAGCGGGATCGCGACGGCGAGGACCAGCAGGCCCAGCAGGATCCAGACGTAGGGCTTGTTGAACAGCTTCTTCACGGTCCGAGTGTCTCCTGGTCTGCCGCGGGGGCCGGGCTGCCCGGGGCGGCCGCCGTGCGGCCGGGGACGGCGCAGGGCCGACGTCGCGCCCGGGTCAAGCCCCCACGGTACCGGCCCGGCCCGGGTGTCCGCTGACTGTTCGCGTCAGGTGGACAGGGCGCGGGCGGTCGGCCGGCGGCGACGTCGGCCAGCGCCGTCTTGACGCCCACCGGGAATGCGAGAGGTCGGAATGGCGCGTGGATGGCGCCTCGGAGCGACCGCTCGCGTGACAGGTCGCCGGCGCTGCGGTCGCGCCCCTGCGTCCCCTCCTGCACAGGCCCCCGCGCACCCGAAATCCTCCCCGGGCCGACGGCGGCCCAGGACGCCGCCCGCCCCACCACGCCAGGCTGGCACCATGCGTCGCCCCGCCCCGCTTCCCGCGGCCTTGCCTGACGGTCCCTTCACCGCCGCGCAGGCGAGGGCCGCCGGCATCGACCACAACCGGCTGCGTCGCTCCGACGTCGAACGCCTCGCGCGGGGCCTCTACCGCCGGCGTGAGGCCGCCCCGGCCGCCGTCGAGCGCCCCGTGGCCGGCTCCTCCCCCTACCGGTGGAGCACCCCGCTCTCGGCCACCCAACACGAGCTGCTGCTGCGACTCGCCCGGCACCGCGCCACCACGGTGGTGTCGCACCAGACCGCGGCCCGCGCCCGGGAGATCTGGCTGCCGGAGCGACTGGACGCGGGGGACGACGTCCACGTGAGCCGCCCGCGAGACCGTGGCCAGCTCTCCCTCCCCGGCGTCACCTCCCACCGAACAGCGCTCCCGCCCGCGGACGTGGAGCGCGTGCGGATCGGCGGCCTGGCCTGGTACGTCACCGCCCCGCCCCGTCTCTGGGTCGACCTCTCGGCCCTGCTCGACGACGACGAGCTCGTCATCCTCGGCGACCATCTCGTCCGCCGGGCGCAGCTGTCCGGCGGCCCGGACGCCGCCGAGCGGACCCGGGCGGCCCTGGCCCAGGCGGCCGAAGCGAGCCCGTCCGCGCACAACCGACGACGACGGCTCCGCACCGCCGCCACACTGGTCCGGGTGGGGGCGCACTCGCCGAAGGAGACGCGGCTGCGGCTCGCGCTGAGGGCCGCCGGGCTCCCCGAGCCCGCACTGCAGCTCGAGGTCTGGGACCCGGAGTTCTCCCTGCACCACCCCGCGACGGCGGACCTGGGCTATCGGCAGGCGAGAGTGGCCCTGCACTACGACGGCGGCCACCACGGCGCGGATCGCCAGATCGACCGTGACGTGCAGCGCAACGCGGCCTTCGAGCGACGGGGCTACCGGAACATCACCGTGTCCTCCTCCGACGCTCGCCGCGGATTCACGCGCGTGATCGTGGAGGTGCGCCGTCACCTCGGGGACGCCGGCGACCTGTCACGCAAGGAGTCGGAATGGGGCGTGAATGGCACCTCAGAGCGACCGCTCACGTGACAGGTCGCTGCTGCGGCGGCCACGCCGGGCCGGGCCCCCGGTCAGCTGTACACGTGCGGGGCGAGGGTGCCCACGAAGTCCAGGTTGCGGTACTTCTCCGCGTAGTCCAGGCCGTAGCCCACCACGAACTCGTTGGGGATGTCCCGCCCGACGTACTTCACGTCGATGTCCACCTTCATGGCCTCCGGCTTGCGCAGCAGGGTGCAGATCTCGACCGAGGCCGGGCCGCGGGACTCCAGGTTGGCCTTGAGCCAGGACAGGGTCAGACCGGAGTCGATGATGTCCTCGACGATCAGGACGTGCCGGCCCGTGAGGTCCGCGTCGAGGTCCTTGAGGATGCGCACCACGCCGGAGGACTTGGTGCCGGAGCCGTAGGAGGAGACCGCCATGAAGTCCAGCTCCACGTGGGAGTGCAGGGCGCGGGTGAGGTCGGCGACCACCATCACCGCGCCCTTGAGCACGGCGACGATGAGCAGGTCCTTGTCCGCGTAGTCGCGGTCGATCTGGCGGGCCAGGTCCGTGATCGTGTCCTGCACGTCCTCGCGGGACATGAGGACGTGGCTGAGGTCGTTCTGGACATCCTGTGCGTCCATGCGCCGCTCCTGGTGAGTGCTCGTGCGGGAATGCCGGGCCGGGCCGCAGTCAGGGACCGGGAAGGCAGGGGATGAGGTCCAGTCTGGCACACGCCCGATGCGCGGCCACCCCGCCGGGCAGCTCCACCGGACCGGCCGACGTGCCCCCCGCGCGGGCGCCCGTCACGAGGGCGTCCACCGCGAGGATCCGTTCGCGGGGCGGGGCCTGCCCTCCCGCGGCGCGGGCGGCGCGCGCGATCACGCGGTGGCGCACGGCGGCGGGCAGCGCGGCCAGGGCGTCCAGGTCCAGGGAGACGACGCGCGGGTCCCCGGCGGGCGGGTCGACGCGCAGCCGGGTGACCTCGTCGCCGGCCCATACGTCGAGGGCCGCGGCGTCCTCGGCCGCGATGGCCGCGGTGCGCACCAGCCCGGCCCGCACGCCGGGGCCGAGGCCGGCCTCGGGGTCCTCGAGCGCGGGCAGCACACGGGTGCGGACCCGCGAGCGCAGCAGCGCGGGATCGCGGTTGTGCGGGTCCTCGAACCAGGTCAGCCCGGCCCAGCGGCAGATCGTCTCGGTGTCCGCTCGGGTCAGGCCCAGCAGGGGGCGGACGACGGCGGCCCCGCCCGGCAGCGTCCCGCGCGCCGGGATCCCCGCGAGGGACCGCGTGCCGGAGCCGCGTGCGAGCCCGAGGAGGACCTGCTCCGCCTGGTCGTCGGCGGTGTGGGCGGTGAGGACGACGGCGGCGCCCCCCTGCCCCGCGTCCCGGGCGGCGGCGGCGAGGGCCTCCCGGCGGGCACGCCGGGCGTCGGCCTCGGGGCCGTCGCCGGTGCGGGCCACCTCGACCCGCGTGACGGTGACCGGGGTCAGACCGAGGATGCGGGCGACGTCGGCGGCGGCCGCCGCCACGGTGTCGCTGCCCGACTGCAGCCCGTGGTCCACCAAGGCCGCGCCGATCGGGCCGAGCCGCGCACCGTCCCGGGTGCCCACGAGGACGGCGCAGGCCACGGCGAGCGCGAGGGAGTCGGCGCCGCCGGAGAGGGCGACGAGGCCGCGGGGGCGACCCCCCGCCCGGCCCGGCACGGCATCCGCGCGACGGGTCCCGTCGCCCGCCAGGGCCTCCCGCACCGCCGCGACGGCCCGGTGCAGGGGCTCGGGCCAGCGGGTGCGCGGCGGCCATGCGCCGACCGCGGGCAGGCCGCCGACCCCGCCCGCCGGCGTCGGCCCCGGGTCCCGCGCCTCAGGCCTGGGCACGGATGCGCGCCACCCACGTCTCGGGGGCGTGGAGCTCGGCCTCGCTCGGCAGCAGCTCGGGGGCGTCCCAGACCACGTTGAACCCGGCCATGCCGAGCTCGGCCACGGCGGCGGCCACGAACCTCTGGCCGTCGCGGTACTGGGCCATCTTGGCGTCCATGCCCAGCAGACGGCGGAGCATGCGGTCCAGGGGCGAGCGGCGGTCGCCGCGCTCGTCGAAGCGGCGGCGGATGGTCTTGACGGAGGACACGACGGAGGAGTCGACACCGTCCATCACCACGTTCGCGTGCCCCTCGAGCAGGGACATCACGGCCGTCAGCCGGGACAGGCGTTCCCGGTCCTCCTCGTCCTGGATCGCCCCGAGCAGGCCCGACGTTGGGCGCGCGTCCGCACCGTCCCGACCCAGCGGGTTCGCCGCCGCGAGCGCCGTGCGCAGGCGCTCGGGCAGGGACTCGGCCTTGTCGAACAGGCCGACGGTGAGCGCCGTGATCTCGGCCCGCAGGTGCTCGCGCAGCCAGGGCGCGGCCGCGAACTGCACGCGGTGGGTCTGCTCGTGCAGGCACACCCAGAGGCGGAAGTCCGCCGGGTCCACGTTGATCTCCGCGCGGACCTGCGCCACGTTCGGGGCCACGAGCAGCAGGCGTCCGCCGGCGGGGCCGCCCGCCGTCCCCCCGGGGCCGGGCAGCGCGATGAACGGGTCGTACTGGCCGAGGATCCTCCCGGACATCCAGGCGAGGATCCCGCCCATCTCCAGGGCGGTGGCGTGCCGGGTGACGCGGGTGGTGGCGGCGGCGTGCTCGCGGGGCCGGGTGTCCCGCAGATGCGCGAACGTGGGGTCCAGCAGGGTGGCGAAGGACTGGGTGGCGGCGCGCGACCAGGTGGGGCGGTCCACCACGAGCACCTGCGAGTCGCGCAGGTCCCGTGCCGCCTCGAGCCCGGTCAGGCGGTGGACGTGCGGCACGGCGGCCTCCGCGGCGGCGCGCAGGCCCTCCGCCTCGCGCGTCGCCTCCCGCGGCGTGAACCGGGGGCCGGCGGCGGCGAGGGACCGTGCGGTCCGTGCCGCGAAGGCCCAGTCCACCGGGTGGGCGACGGCGGGGCCCGGCTCGGCGGGGGCGCCCGGCTCGGCGTCCGCGGCGGCGCGGGGGCGGTCGGTCGCGTGGTCGTCGCTCATGGGCTCCATCAGATCACAGGCCCCGGACCTCGGATCAGAGCCCGGCGACGGCGCTGACGGCCTCGTCGACCGCCGCGCGCGCCGGCTCCAGCTTCCACTGCAGATCCGAGCAGATGATGCTGAACGCGAGGACCCGCCCGGACGTCGTGGTGACGGTGCCGGTGAGGGAGACCGTCTGGTCGAGCGTGCCGGTCTTCGCGGCCACGGCCTGCCGCGCGGGGGCATCCGAGAACCGGTCGCCCAGGGTGGAGTCCTCGCCGGGCCGCGGCAGGCCCTCCAGCACGGTGCCCAGGGCGGGCGTGCGGGCCACCCCGGCCACGACGCCGGCCAGCTGGCCCGCACTGACGCGGTTGTCCGGGGACAGGCCCGAGGAGTCCACGAGCGCCATCCCGGCGGTGTCCACGCCGAGGTCTTCGGCGGTGGCCGTCAGCAGCTGCGTGGCGCCCTCGTGGGTGGCGGGCAGGTCGGCGGCGGGCGCGGCCGTGTGGGCCAGGGCCTCGACCACCTGGTTCTCCGAGTGGGCCAGCAGGTACGCGACCTGCTCCCCCACGGACGCGGACTCCACCGCCGCGACGGGGGCGGCGGCGAGGACCGTGGCGCGCGGCACCTCGGTGGCCGGGATCGTGTCCCGCAGGCCCACCTCGAGGTCGGCGTCGGAGGCGGCCACCGCGTCGTCGAGCGCGGCCTGGAAGGTGAGGGCGGCGAACTGCGCCGGGGCCTCGATGCGGTCCTCCCCGGTGCCGGGGGCCTCACGGCCGCCGTAGGTGGCCAACGGCTGCACCGGCGCGATGTTGCCGCTCTCCGGGATGTCCGACGTCCAGCGCGGGTTCAGGGCCGTGCGGTCCGTGAAGAGGCGCAGGTCCGTGCTGACCACCACCTGCCCGGTGACGCCGTCCTCGACCAGCCCTGCCACGGTCCGCTGCGCGAGGGTGCGCAGGCCCGCGCGTCCGGAGACGGCCTTCGAGTCCGAGGCGCCCGTGCCCAGCAGCACGTCGCCGCCGCCCACGAGCACCAGCTCGGTGGCCGCGCCGTCCGCGGTGGGCTGGGCCACCACGGTGGTCTGCAGGGTCGTCTCAGGACCCAGGGCGGAGACGATGGCCGCGGCGGCGAGCACCTTGAGCGAGGACGCGGGGGCCACGGGCTCGTCCGCGTCCCGCGCGTACAGCACCTCGCCGGTGGCCAGGTCGCGGAACTCGGCGGAGACCGTGCCCGGGGACGTCTCCAGCCCCGGCTCGACGGCGGCCGCCACCTCGGCCGCGGTGGGGCCGGCGGACGGGGACGATGACGTCGGCGCGGCGGTCGAAGTCGAGGCGGACGCGCTCGACGGGGCCGTCGGCGCGGTCACGGGACCGCAGGCGACCAGGACGGCCGCGAGCGCGGCCAGGAGGACGGCGGGGAGCGAGCGGCTCCGGGGGCGTTCCGTGCGTCGATCCCGACGCCCAGCGCGCCCCGTGTCCACCTGTCCCATGCGTCCATCATGACGGACGCCCCCGGTAGGCTGACGGCAGCACCGCCGGTCGGCGCCGCGCCGCCCGGACACCCCACCCTCTGTGCGAAGGAGAGTCATGGCGCACGACGTCACCATCGAGATCCCCGCGGGCTCCCGCGTGAAGTACGAGTTCGACCACGAGACCGGCCGCCTGCGCCTGGACCGTGTGCTCTTCACCTCCATGCAGTACCCCACGCACTACGGCTACTTCGAGAACACCCTCGGCGAGGACGGCGACCCGCTGGACGCCCTCGTGTACCTGCCGGGCTTCGACCTGGTGCCGGGCTGCGTCGTCGAGGCCCGCCCGATCGGCGTGTTCAACATGACCGACGACGGCGGCGGCGACGCCAAGCTGCTGTGCGTCCCGGCGGACAAGCGCTACGACCACATCACCGAGCTCGAGCACGTGGAGGAGTCCCTCAAGCAGGAGATCGAGCACTTCTTCACCCGCTACAAGGACCTGGAGCCGGGCAAGTGGGTCAAGGCCGAGGGCTGGGAGGGCCGCGCGGCCGCCGAGGCCGAGCTCGAGGCGTCCATCCAGCGCTTCGACGCCCAGGGCGAGGAGTCCCCGACCGACGAGCCCCAGGGCCGCGCGGTGGACACCGAGGAGGCGCAGCCGGCCACCGAGGAGGGCGAGGCGACGGACGAGCCCCAGGGCCGCTGATCCCCGCACCGCCCACGCGCGCGACGCCGGCCGCTCACCCCTCGGGGTGGGCGGCCGGCGTCGTCTGCGGGCTGGCAGAATCGACCACCATGTTCGTGCTCACCATCAACCAGCGGGACACCCTCGACGCCGGCGACCGCGTGGACACGTTCCTGCGCGCCCTCCAGGACGTGCCGGGGCTCGGCGACGCCGTCGTGCTCCCGTTCCAGCGCGCCGTGGGCGACGAGCTGATCGGCGCCGTCGAGGACCCGCGCGTCGCCGTGGACGTGGCGCTGCGCGCCCTGCGGCAGCGCCGCTGGAACGTGGGGGTCGGCGTCGGGACGGTGACGCACGCGGACGGTGCGGCGGGCGCGCCCGCCTCCGGGGACCTGCACGACGCCGGCGGGCCCGGTCTCGCGGCGGCGCGGCGGGCCGTGGAGGCGGCGGCCGTGTCCACCGCGCGGATCCCGTTGGCCGTGCGCGGCCGGGACGAGGAGGCGGCCGCCGAGGCCGAGGCCGTGCTGCGACTCGTCGGGCAGCTCGTGTGGTCCCGGACCGACGCCGAGTGGGCGGTGCTGGACCTGCTGGTGCCCGGGGTGCGCGGCCAGCAGAAGCCGGCGGCCGCCGCGCTCGGGATCACGGCGCAGGCCGTCTCGCAGGCGGTGCAGCGCTCCTACTGGAACGAGGAGCACGCCTGCCGCCCCGCCGCCGCGCGGCTGCTCACGCTGGCGGGGGGCTGACCCGGCGGCCCGGGCCGGTCGCGCCGCTCAGGCCGCGGCCGGCTCCTCGAGGAGCGAGCGCAGCACCGTGGCGAGCCCGTGTTCGTCCACGTGCCCGGTGACCTCGTCCGCGGCGGCCACGACCTCCTCCACGGCCTGGCCCATGGCCACGCCGCGGCCAGCCCAGCGCAGCATCTCGATGTCGTTGCGGCCGTCGCCCACGGCCATGGTGTCCTCGGGGGCCACCTTCAGCACGGTGCGCAGCGCCTCGAGCCCGGAGGCCTTGGTCACGCCCGCCGCGGCGACGTCGAGCCACGCCGTCCAGCCCACGGAGTAGGTCACGCCGGACAGGCCGATGCCCTCCACCGCGCGGCCGAACTCCTCGGCGGAGGAGTCCGTGGAGAACACCACGAGGCGCACGGCCGTGGTGTCCATGAGCTCCTCGAACGTGACGCCCTCCGCGGCCACGCCGAAGGACATGTCCTGGAACCGCTCGGTGGAGCGGAAGGTGCCGTCCGGCAGCTCGAGCGCGTACTTGGCGCTGGGCAGGCGGTGGCGCAGCTGGGTCAGGACCGAGCGCGGGTCGAAGGTGCGCAGGTCCGTGACCTCGTAGCCCTCCTCCAGCTCGGGGTCCAGGCGCAGCGTGACACCGCCGTTGGAGCACACCATGAAGCCGGCGCCGATCCCCAGGGAGCGGGCCACGGGCAGGGTGGCCCCGCGGGAGCGGCCCGTCGCGATGACCACGTGGTGCCCGGCGTCCAGCACGGCCCGCACGGCCTCCCGCACAGGCTCATGCAGATGGCCGTCATGGTCCACGATCGTTCCGTCCACGTCCAGGCATACGAGCTTCTTCGTCATGGCCCCACCCAACCACACGGCCCGGACATGGCGGCGACGCGCGGGTGAACGGCGGGGCACCGCCGGGGCGCCGCGGGGCAGGCGGGCGGGACGGCCGGCGCCGCCGGGGACGACGTCGTCCGCTCAGACCAGCTCGAAGCGCTCCATCCCGCCGAGGTAGGGGCGCAGCGCGGCGGGCACGGTGACCGAGCCGTCCGCGTTCTGGTGGTTCTCCAGGATCGCCACGATCCAGCGGGTGGTGGCCAGGGTGCCGTTGAGCGTGGCCACCATGCGGGTCCCGCCCTTGGAGCCGTCCGCCGTGCGGACCCGCTCGCGGATGTTGAGGCGGCGGGCCTGGAACGTGGTGCAGTTCGAGGTGGACGTCAGCTCGCGATAGGTGCCCTGGGTGGGGACCCAGGCCTCGCAGTCGAACTTGCGGGCGGCGGAGAGGCCGAGGTCGCCGGCGGCGATGTCGATCACCCGGTACGGCACCTCGATCGCGGCGAGCATCCGCTCCTCCCACGCCAGCAGACGCTCGTGCTCCGCCTCCGCGTCCTCCTGTGCGGCGTAGATGAACATCTCCAGCTTGTTGAACTGGTGCACGCGGATGATGCCGCGGGTGTCCTTGCCCGCCGAGCCCGCCTCGCGGCGGTAGCACGTGGACCAGCCCGCGTACCGGACGGGGGCGCTCACGTCCATGATCTCGTCCGCGTGGTAGCCGGCCAGGGCCACCTCGGAGGTGCCCACGAGATACAGGTCGTCGCGCTCCAGGCGGTAGATCTCGTCGTCATGCTCGACGTCGAAGCCGGTGCCCTGCATGGTCTCCGGGCGCACCAGGGTGGGCGGGATGACCGGCACGAAGCCGTTCTCCAGGGCCAGGTCCAGGCCCAGCTGCATCAGGACGAGCTCGAGACGCGCACCCACGCCCTTGAGGAAGCTGAACCGGGCGCCGGACACCTTCGCGCCGCGCTCCATGTCGATCGCCCCGAGCAGCTCGCCGAGCTCGAGGTGGTCGCGCGGCTCGAAGCCCTCGGCGGCGAAGTCGCGCGGGGTGCCGACCTCCTTGAGGACCACGAAGTCGTCCTCGCCGCCAGCCGGGACGCCGTCGACGATCAGGTTCGGGAAGGCACGCTGCAGCTCCGCGAGGCGGGCCTCGGCCGCGCCGGCGGCCGACTCGGCCTCCTTCACGCGCGCGGCCAGGTCCTTCACCTCGGCCAGCAGGGCCTGCTTCTCCTCGCCCTTCGCCTGGGCGACGCGCTTGCCGAAGGCCTTCTGCTCCGCGCGCAGCTGCTCGAAGCCCGCGATGGACGAGCGGCGGGACGCGTCCGCCTCGACCACGCGGTCCACGAGGGACGCGTCCTCCCCGCGGGCCTCCTGGGAGGCGCGGTACTTCTCGGGCTGCTCGATGAGGTCCTTGACGTCGATCACGTGCGCCAGCCTAGCGGGCGGGGCCGACGCCTAGACTCGGGGCATGACTCCCGAGTGGTGGATGGCGCTGGCCGCCCTGGTGCTCCTGGCCCTGCTGGTCGTCGTCGTGGTGGTGCTGGCGGTGCGCCAGGTCCGCCTCGGCGTGCAGCACGAGCGGACGCGTCTCCTGGTGGACGCCCTCGACGCGCGGGTGGGCGGCGTGCAGCGCCGGCTGGAGGAGGTGCCCGGCATCGGCACGGGCCGCCACGAGGTCGCGCTGGTGCTGAACCCCATCAAGACGCACGCGGACCGGGTGCGGCGCGAGCTCGAGCGGCTCGCGGAGGCGGAGGGTCTCGGCGAGGTGCTCGTGCTCGAGACGCAGGAGGACGACCCCGGCACCGCCATGGCGCGGCAGGCCCTCGACGCCGGCGCCCGGCTCGTGATCGCCGCGGGCGGCGACGGCACGGTCCGCACCGTGGCCGAGCAGCTGGCCGGCACCGACGTCGCCCTCGGCGTGGTGCCGCTGGGCACCGGGAACCTGCTGGCCCGCAACCTGGACCTGCCGATCAACGACGTCGAGCAGTGCCTGAGGATCGCCGTGGGGGGCCGGCAGCGGCGCATCGACACCGTGGACGTCCGCTTCACGCACGAGGACGGGCGCGTCACCCGGCAGACCTTCACCGTGATCGGCGGCGCCGGCTATGACGCGGACATCATGGGCGACACCAAGGACGAGCTGAAGAGCCTGGCCGGCTGGCTGGCCTACAGCGAGGCCGGCATGCGGCACCTGCGCGGCAAGCGGCACGAGGTGACCGTGGCCCTCGACGGCGGTCAGCCCCGCCGGTTCAAGGTGCGCACCGTGATGGTGGCCAACTGCGGGATGCTCACGGGCGGCGTCGAGCTGCTGCCCCAGGCCAAGCTCGACGACGGCCTCCTCGACGTCATGGTCCTCTCGCCCCGGCACGCGCTCGACTGGGCGCGGATCGCCGTGAAGACCGTGACCCGGTCCCGCAGCTCCATCCCCGTGATGCACACGGAGCAGGCGCAGCGCGTGAAGGTCGAGTTCGCCGAGCCGATGCCCTCCCAGCTCGACGGCGACGCCACCGGGGTCATCACCGCCCTCGACGCCCGCGTGCAGCCGGACTCGCTCGTCGTGATGCTCGTGGCCGAGGACGACGCCTCCGTCCGCGACGACGGCGTCTCCGCCGCCGCCCCCGTCCCGGAACCGGCCCCGCACATCTGACCCCCCGTCCCCGCTTTCGTTCGGGAAACGGCGGCTTCCCCAGCGCTTTCGTTCGGGAAACGGCGGCTTCCCCAGCACTTTCGTTCGGGAAACGGGCGCCGGGGCGACGCGCGGACGGGAAGCACGACGACGGCCCGTCGTCGTGGTGATCGTCCCGTTTCGGCAACGAAAGTCTCTCGGGGCCGCCGTTTCCCGAACGAAGGTGACCCTGGGGCCGCCGTTTCCCGAACGAAAGTGACCCTGGGCCGGCCGTTTCCCGAACGAAAGTGCTGCACCGCCTCAGCGGGAGCGGAGGGACTCCACCCAGGCGCGGCCGGAGCGATACGCGGCGTCGGTGAACTCGGCCGGCACCCTCGTGGGCACGGGCTCGGCCTGCGCGTACGAGCCCAGGAACCGCAGGTCGGGGTACTCCCGGTACAGGGCCGCGAGCGCATCCCCCACGCGGGCCTCCGCCAGGTGCCCCTCGAGGTCGAGGGAGAAGAAGTACCGCCCGATGCCCTCGCCGGTCGGCCGGGACTCGATGCGGGAGAGGTTCACCCCGCGCGTGGTGAACTCGGCCAGGATCTGCCCGAGGGCGCCGGGCCGGTCCTCCGGCAGCGGCACCACCAGCGTGGTCTTGTCCGCTCCCGTGGGCGCGGGCAGGGCCGTCGGCCGGGAGAGCAGCACAAAGCGCGTCACGGCGCCCGGCACGTCCTCGATCCGCTCGGCGAGCACCGGCAGCCCGGTCTGCTCGGCCACGAGCGGGGCGCACACGGCGGCGTCGAAGTCGCCCTGGGCCACGAGGCCGGCACCGGCCGCCGTCGACGGGGCGGGCGTGAACTCCACGCCCGGCAGCGCCGTCTCGGCCCAGCCGCGCACCTGCGCCCAGGCGTGGGGGTGCGTGGTCACGCGCCGCACGTCCTCGATCGCGACGCCGGGCCGGCCCACGAGCACGAAGCTGATGGGCACGTGCACCTCCGCGAGGATCTGCAGCGTCTCCCCGAGGGCGATCTCGTCCACGGTGGCGGAGACGCCGCCCTCCACCGAGTTCTCGATGGGCACGACGGCGCGGTCCACCTCCCCCCTGCGCAGCGCCGCCACGGCGCTCAGCACGGAGCCCGCAGACACGAACTCGGCCTCGGCCGGGTCCACCACCTTGCGCAGGGCGGCCTCGGTGAAGGTGCCGGCCGGGCCGAGGAAGGCATAGCGCAGGCGCGACGGCGTCGCGTCAGCGGAGTCCGTCCCCGTCACTTGACGGTGGGCTCGGCGTCGCCGTCGGCCTCCATCGGCTTGCCGGCCTCGAGCCACGCGCCGGAGCCGCCGGCCACGTTGATGGCCGAGTAGCCGCGGCCGGTCATGAACTCGGCGGCGCGGGCGGAGCGGCCGCCGGTGCGGCAGATCAGGTAGTAGTCCGTGTCCGGGTCCAGCTCCTCGAGCCGGTCCGGCAGCTGGCCCAGCGGGATGTGCTGGGCGCCGGCGGCGCGGCCCAGGGCCCACTCGTCGTCCTCGCGGACGTCCAGGATGGCCGCATCGGCGGGGATCTCGTTCACATCGACGGTCTCGAAGGCGCTCATGGCTTCAGCGTAGCCACCCGCCCGGGCATCCCAGGAAGGCCCCGCCGTCCATGACCCGGGCCACGCCCGTTAGGCTCGGCCGCATGCAGACCTCCGACGCCGCACCCGCCGCCGACGACGACCGCACCCCCTCCGCCCCCGGCCCGGCCCGGCTCCTGGACCGCTCGGCCGTGCGCCTGCGGGAGGACCTCGCCGCCGGGGAGCTGAGCGCCCGGGAGGTCACGGAGGCGGCCCTCGCCGCGGCCCAGGCCCACGCGGACCTCGGCGCGTTCGCCCTCCTCGACGCCGAGGGCGCCCGGACCCGTGCGGCCGAGCTGGACGCGGCCCACCCGCGCGTCGCACCCCGGGCCGTGCCCGGTCCGCACACCTCCCCCGCCCCGGACGACGACGGCGCCCCCGCCTCCCTGCACGGTCTTCCGCTGGCGTACAAGGACCTGATCGACGTGCGCGGGATGCCCACGCGATTCGGCTCCGCCCTGCTGGCCGACGCGCCGCCGTCCGCGCAGGACGACCCGCTCGCGCTCCGCCTGCGCGGGGCCGGCACCGTCACCCTCGGCAAGACGACCGTGCCCGAGTTCGGCCTGGACTCCTACTCGGAGAACCTCGTGACGGCGCCGGCCCGCAACCCCCTGGACCCCACCCGCACCGCGGGCGGCTCCTCGGGCGGGGCCGCGGCCGCCGTCGCCGCGGGGATCCTCCCGTTCGCCCCGGGCTCGGACGGGGGCGGGTCCATCCGCATCCCCGCCGCGGCGTGCGGGCTCGTGGGCCTCAAGCCCGGTCGCGGGGAGCTGCCGATGGACGAGCACGCGGACACGGTCCGCAACCTCACGGTGTCGGGCCCGCTGGCCCACACGGTCGAGGACGCCGCCCTGCTCTACGACGTGCTGCTCTCCCCCGAGGGTCTGCCCGGCCGGGTGCTGCCGGACCTGCGCCGCACCGTGGAGACCGCCCGGGCCGGGGGCGCCGTCGACGCCCGCCGGATCGGCGTCACCACGGCCTCGCCCTTCGCCTCCAACCTCGAGATCTCCCTGGCCCGGCCCGCCGTCACCGCCCTGACGAAGGCCGCCGCCGCCCTGGACGCGGGCGGCCACGCGGTCGAGGACCTCTCCCCCTACTACGGCGAGGACTACCACCGGGACTTCCGCACGGTGTGGACGGCCGGGCTGCTCCGGGCGCCGCTGCCGGAGGACGCCGAGGCGCGCGTGGGCGCGGTGGCCGCGCACTTCCTGCGCACGGCCCGGGCCGCAGGGCGCGCCGAGCTCGACGACGCCGCCCACCGGCTCGAGGAGTGGGCGCGCGGGGTGCGGGCGCAGTTCGCCGCCGTCGACGTGGTGATGACCCCGGTGCTGGCCACCGCGCCCCCGCCGGTCGGCCACTTCCTGGCGATGGAGCCCGAGGCCAACTACGAGGCGCAGTGCGCGTTCACGCCCTACACCTCGATGGTCAACGTGCTCGGCCTGCCCGCGGTCGCGGTGCCCGTGCTCCGGGACGAGCGGGGCCTGAACTGGTCCGTCCAGCTCATCGGCCGGCCCGGCACGTCCGCGCCCCTGCTCGCCCTGGCCGCGCACCTCGAGCTGCTGCTGGCCGGCTGAGCCGGCCGGTCAGGTCGAGGTGTAGTCGCCCAGGGAGATCCCGGCGATCACCAGGATCACGAGGAACACGACGGCGAGCAGCAGCAGGGCGAGGGACACGTAGTTCATCACGAGGCCGGCGATCGCCATGCCGCGGCCGTGGGGCTCGCGCTTGAGGCCGATGTGGCCGAGGACCACGCCCACGATCGGCGGGAGGAGGAACGTGAACCCGCCCACCACGGAGATGATGCCGAGGATCATGGAGGCCACCGAGCGGCCGACGCCGTCGGTCTGGCCGGGCTGCAGCGGGGCTCCGAAGCCGTGGCCGGGCGTGCCCTGCCCGTAGCCGTAGGCGGGGACGGTGTTCGCGTCCTGGCCGTAGCCGTACGGCTGCCCGTAGGCGGGGCGGGTCTGCCCCTCCTGCTCGGCGTACGAGGGGGCCCGGTCCCAGGCGGCGCGGTCGGCGTCGCCGGCCGGGGCGTCGGGCCAGCCGGCGGCGGAGGAGCCGGTGCCGGAGGAGCCCGCACCGGCCTCGGACCCGTACCAGCTCGGCCGGGTGGCCTCACGGCGCGGGTCGTGGGAGGCGTGGGGGTCGGTCATGACGGTCCTTCCGGTTCGGGGCGTCGCGGTCCGGTGCCGAGTCTAGGGCGTGTCTGAGAATAGATGCACGAGTCAGCTGAGACCCTGGGGACATGTCCCGGTTCCAGATGCTCTCTGACACCCAATGGGAGTTGATC
>NZ_JBEPNB010000013.1:0-32992 GCF_040546065.1 Micrococcus sp. UYEF5 | reverse complement strand
CAAGTTGACACGCCCGGAACTTCCATCCTGCGGGAGAGGCCCACTCGTCTCATCTCAGCCCGGTACCCATGTCAAGAACCTCATGACCCACAACATCTAGGCGCGGCCCCGGACGCGACAGCGGGGCCGCCGTCGACATCCCCGCCCCACCCCGCCCGTCCGCACTTTCGAACGTGATGCGGGGCCTATCTCGCGTTCGAAAGTCCCCATGACCCCGATTTCACGTTCGAAAGTGAGCTGGGCGGCGCGGGGCCGGACCGGCTCGGACGGTCTGGGAGGATGGACCGCGGAGGTGCCCCGTGTCCCAGAAGTCCCGCAAGTCCCGTCCGCGCCCGTCGCGGCCCGCCGCGCGCCCGGTCGCCGAGTCCCCGCGCTCCCGCCCCACGCTGCGGGACGTCGACGTCCGTGAGGACCTCGCCACGGCCGCTGAGCGCGAGGGCAGCCCCGCGATCCCGGTCAGCGCGCTGATCGTGACCACCCTGCTCGTGGGCGCGTACCTCCATCTGCTGGTGCTGCAGCAGATGACCCAGCTCAGCGGCGGCCTGGCGATGCCGGACTCCCTGCTGTTCTACGGGCAGGACCACATCCGTGCGCTCTCCGCGGTCATGGACGAGGACGCCCGCGGCCAGCTGAACTGGGTGCACAAGACGGCCGGCGTGATCTTCCCGATCGCCGTGGCGCTGACGGTCACCGCGGTCGGCGCGTGGCGCCTGCGTCCCGTCGGCGCCAAGTGGGTCGTCTTCGGGCTGGGCGTGCTGTTCGCGGTCGTGGACATCTGCGAGAACATCGCGATCGAGCAGGCCATCGCCGCCGGCGGGCCGGGCGCCGGCCTGGCGGCCGCCCTGACGCTGACCCGCTGGGTCCTGCTCGCGCTGCTCGCGCTGGCGGTGGCCGTGATGCTGTGGGCCGGGCGGCGCCGTCGTCGTGGTCCCGCCGCGCGGGAGGCCTGAGGGGCTCGGCTAGACTCGCTCACCGGACCGACGCGCGGTCCGCGCCCCAGTAGCTCAGTTGGATAGAGCGACCCTCTCCTAAAGGGTAGGCCGTCGGTTCGATTCCGGCCTGGGGCACCCGGGTGGCCGGTCCGGCCGCCGCCTCATTCCGCGTCCGCGAACTGCGTGGTGTAGAGCTCCGCATACCGCCCGCCCGCCGCGAGCAGCGCGGCGTGCGTGCCGCGCTCCACGATCCGCCCGGCCTCGACCACGAGGATCTCGTCCGCGCTGCGCACGGTGGAGAGCCGGTGCGCGATCACGATCGCGGTCCGCCCGGCCAGCGCCTCCCCCAGCGCCTCCTGGATGGCGCGCTCGTTGGTGGAGTCCAGCGCCGCCGTCGCCTCGTCCAGCACCACGACGCGCGGGGCCGCCAGCAGCAGCCGCGCGATCGTCATGCGCTGCCGCTCGCCGCCGGAGAGGCGGTAGCCGCGCTCGCCGACCACGGTATCCAGCCCGTCCGGCAGCGCCTCGACCACGGGGCGCAGGCGGGCCCGCTCGACGGCGTCCCACAGCTGCTCGTCCGTCGCGTCGGGGCGGGCCAGCGTCAGGTTGGCGCGCACGGTCTCGTGGAAGAGGTGGCCGTCCTGGGTCACCATGCCCACGGCCCGCTGCAGGTCCGCGAACGCGAGGTCCCGCACGTCCACGTCGCCGATCTCGACGGCGCCGGAGGTGACGTCGTGCAGGCGCGTGACGAGCGAGGCGATGGTGGACTTGCCCGCACCCGAAGAGCCCACGAGGGCCACGGTGGCCCCGGCGGGCACGGCCACGTCGATCCCGTGCAGCACCTCCTCGCCGCCGCGCGTGTCCAGCACGGCGACCTCCTCGAGGGAGGCCAGGGACACCTGCTCCGCGGTGGGGTAGGCGAAGCGCACGTCCCGCAGCCGCACGGACAGGGGCCCCTCCGGCAGGGCCGCGGGCCGCGCGGGCTCCGTGATGAGCGGCTCCAGGTCCAGGACCTCGAACACGCGCTCGAAGCTCACGAGCGCGCTCATGATCTCCACGCGGGCGTTCGCCAGCGCGGTCAGGGGGGCGTACAGGCGGGTCAGCAGCAGGGCGAGGGTGACGACGTCGCCGGCGTCGAGGGTGCCCGCGATCGCCTGGAGCCCGCCCACGCCGTACACGGCCGCGAGCGCGAGCGCGGAGACCAGGGTGAGCAGCGTGGTGAAGACGGCCTGGCGCACGGAGATGTCCACGCCGGTGGCGCGCACGCGGTCCGCGCGGCGGGCGAACTCGGCGGACTCGGCGGCGGGGCGGCCGAAGAGCTTGATGAGTGTGGCGCCGGGAGCGGAGAACCGCTCGGTCATCTGGTCGCCCATGGCCGCGTTGTGCCCGGCCCGCTCGCGGGACAGGCCCGCCAGCTTCGAGCCGACCGCCCGGGCCGGCAGCAGGAACAGCGGCAGCATCACGAGGGACAGGACGGTGACCTGCCAGCTGGTGGCCACCATCACGCCCAGGGTCAGCGCGACGGACACCACGTTCGCGACGACGCCGGAGAGCGTCCGCGAGATCGCCGACTGCGCCCCGATCACGTCGTTGTTCAGGCGCGAGACGAGCGCGCCGGTGCGGGTGCGCTGGAAGAACGCCACCGGCATGCGCTGCACGTGGTCGAACACGGCGGTGCGCAGGTCGTAGATGACCTGTTCCCCCAGCCCGGCGGAGAGCCACTTGGTGAACACGGACAGCGCCGCGTCGAGCACCGCCACGAGGGCGATCAGCAGGGCCAGCCGCACCACGAGCCCGCGGTCCGCGCCGCCGGTGATCGCGTTGACGACGTCGCCGGCCAGCACGGGCGAGGCCACGCCGAGCACCGCGCCCACGATGGAGGCCGCGACGAACACGATCAGTCGGGTGCGGTACCGGCCCGCGAACGCGATGGTCCGGCGCACCGTGCCGCGGGCGAGGCTCTGCTGGGCGTCGGACTGTCCGCGGGTCATCCGCATCATGGACATCCGTGCCGCCGACTCCATGCTCATGGGCCCCTCCGCTCTCTCGACCGTTCGAGAGTCTAGGAACCGCCGGGCACGGGCGGGCGCGATTCCGCTTCCGGCGTCAGGCGGCCAGGCGCAGGTAGTCCCGCCACGCTTCGGCGGGCCGCTCCAGCTCGCGGATCCGCCACTGGGCCCCGCGCGGGCGCACCGGCTCCACCCGCAGCCGCCAGCCCAGGGCCTCGAGCGAGCGGTCCGCCTTCGCCCCGTTGCAGCGCAGGCAGCAGGCCACGAGGTTCTCCCACGTGTTCTCGCCGCCCCGCGAGCGCGGCCGCACGTGGTCCACGGTGGTGGCGTGGGCGCCGCAGTAGGCGCAGCGGTGTCCGTCCCGGCGCAGCACGCCCTTGCGGGAGACCGGGGCCGCGTCCGTGTGGGGCACCCGGATGTACTGGTGCAGCAGGATCACGAGGGGCCGGCCCCACGCGCGGGTGGGGCTGCGCATCGGGTCACCGGCGTCCTCGAGCACGCTCGCCTTGCCGGTGGCCACGAGCAGCAGCGCCCGGCGGTCGGAGACGACCGAGAGGGGTTCGTAGCCGGCGTTGAGGACGAGTGTGCGCATCGGGGGCCTCGGAAGCATGGGGACACAGGGGCGTCGTGTCTCCACGCTAGACGCGGGTGCATCGGCGCGCCGCGTGTCGCCTGCGGCGGCGGAAGAGGTTCACCGGCCCGTCACCGGGCCATCACGCCCCCGTCACGCACGACGACGGCGCGCCGCGCCTCAGCCGTCGAGACGCTCGACCCACACGTGCGCGGCCGTGGCCTCGGCCAGCTCGAGGGCCCCGCCGTCCGCGGCCGCGCCGTCCTCCGCCTCGCCCTCGACCCGGATGTACCCGGCGTCGCGGGCGGCCTCGGCACGCACCACGCGGCCGGGGGTCACGCCGGCGCCGGCCAGCTGGGCCAGCAGCTCGGGGTCGGTCTGCACGCCCTCGGCCAGCCCGCGGACGCGGAACCGGCCGGCGGTGGCGGCCTCCTCGGAGAGCCGGGCGCCCGCCAGGCCCATGTCGCGGCTCCAGTCCTCGGCGGAGGCCTGCTCGGGCCGGGGCGGGATCGGGGTGCCGTAGGGGGTCTCGGTGGGGTTCTCCAGCAGCGTGAGCAGGCGGCGCTCCACCTGGTCGCTCATCACGTGCTCCCAGCGGCAGGCCTCCTCGTGGACGAGCTCCCACTCGAGGCCGATCACGTCCGCGAGCAGGCGCTCGGCCAGGCGGTGCTTGCGCAGCACGGACACGGCCCGCTCGCGGCCCGCCACGGTCAGCTCCAGCCGACGGTCCGCGCCCACGTGCACCAGCCCGTCCCGCTCCATGCGGGCCACGGTCTGGGAGACGGTGGGGCCGGAGTGCTCCAGACGCTCGGCGATGCGGGCGCGCAGCGGGGGGATGCCCTCCTCCTCGAGCTCGAGGATCGTGCGCAGGTACATCTCGGTGGTGTCGATCAGATCCGTCATGGCACGTCCTCTTCCCTCGGGCTCTTCGTCCCGGACATCCTAGCGAGGCGTGAGTCACGTGGACGGCCGGTGGTCCCGGGCGCGGGAGAATGGGCGCGACCCGCGACCCCGAAGCGTCAGGAGCACGCATGACCTCCCCCGCCGAGATCACCATCCCCCAGGACCTGCTGCCGGCCGACGGCCGCTTCGGCGCCGGTCCCTCCAAGGTCCGCCCCGAGCAGCTGAGCGCGCTCCAGGACGCAGCCGGGCTGCTCGGCACGTCGCACCGTCAGAAGCCGGTCAAGGACCTGGTGGCGAGCGTCCGGTCGGGCGTCGCCGAGCTGTTCTCGGCGCCGGAGGGCTACGAGGTGATCCTCGGCGTCGGCGGCTCCACCGCGTTCTGGGACGCGGCCGCCTTCAGCCTGGTCCGCGAGCGCGCCCAGCATCTGAGCTTCGGCGAGTTCGGCTCGAAGTTCGCCAAGGCCACCGACCAGGCGCCGTTCCTGGCGTCGTCGGACATCCGCACCTCCGAGCCGGGCACCCGCCCCGAGCCGGAGGCCGTGGCCGGGGTCGACGTGTACGCGTGGCCGCACAACGAGACCTCCACCGGTGTCATGGCGCCCGTCGTCCGCCCCGCGGGCATCGACGAGGACGCGCTGGTCGTCGTCGACGCCACCTCGGCCGCGGGCGGCCTGCCCGTGGACGTGTCCGAGGCGGACGTGTACTACTTCGCGCCGCAGAAGAACTTCGCGTCCGACGGCGGCCTGTGGCTCGCGCTGTTCTCCCCGCGGGCCCTGGCGCGGGTCGCGGAGATCAAGGAGTCCGGCCGCTGGATCCCGGCGTTCCTGGACCTGGCCACGGCCGTGGAGAACTCCCTCAAGGACCAGACCTACAACACGCCCGCGCTGGCCACGCTCGTCATGCTGGACGCGCAGCTGCGCTGGATGAACGGCCAGGGCGGGCTGGACGCGATGACCGCCCGCACCGCCGACTCCTCCTCGCGCGTGTACGCGTGGGCCGAGGCGTCGCCGTTCGCCACGCCGTTTGTGGCCCGGCCCGAGGACCGCTCCGCCGTGGTCTGCACCGTCGACTTCTCCGACGACGTCGACGCGGCGGCGGTCGCCCAGGCCCTGCGCGCGAACGGCGTGGTGGACGTGGAGCCCTACCGCAAGCTCGGCCGGAACCAGCTGCGGATCGCGACCTTCGCCGCGACCGAGCCCGAGGACGTCGCGGCGCTGCTGCGCTGCATCGACCACGTGGTCGAGCGCCTGGCCTGAGCCGCCGGGGTGCGCCGGCTCAGCCGCGGTCGGCCGCCGCGGGCTCGGGTGCCGTCTGGGCGGCGTCGTCCGGCGCGGCCTCGGGCGCCGGGGAGCCGGGCACACGGCCCTCGGCCACGGCCTTGAGCCGCTCGCGCTCCTCCTCGTTCACGCGCTCGGCGTACGGCACCCACAGGGGCGCCACGAGCGCACCCTCCCCCGCCATGAGGCCGGTCTCGCACACGGTGACCTGCTTGGCGCGTGGGGCCCGGGCGATCGTCACGTACCAGAGCCAGCCCGCGTAGCCGGGCATGCGGCACGCGAAGCGGTGCGTCAGGAGCCGGTCGTCGTCCACGAGCACGTCCACGTGCTCCCCCACCTCGTCCGGGGCGGCCAGCCCGGCCAGCCCCGCGCGGGCGGCGTCCACGGCGGCGGCGAGCAGCTCGTCGCGGCGCGGGGCCCGGCGACGCGCGGGCGGCACGGCCGCCCTCTCCTCCGCGGGCGCGGGCTCGGCGTCGGGGCTCCGGTGGTCGACGCGCGGGGCGTCGTCGTGGGTGGTCATGGCTCAGGCCTCCAGATCGTCGGCGACACGGCGCAGCACCTGCGCCATCTTCTGCGCCTGGGCGCGCTGGGGGTAGCGGCCGCGGCGCAGGCCGTTGGAGGTCTGGTCCAGCCACGTGATGAGGTCCTCCATGAGGACGGCCATCTCGGTGGCGCCGGGTCGGTGGTTGCGGACCACCGAGGGTGCGGCGTCGAGCACGCGCAGCGAGAGCGCCTGCTTGCCGCGGCGGCCCTCGGCCACGCCGAACTCCACGCGGGTGCCTCCGCGCAGCTCGGTCACCCCGGCCGGCAGGGCCGAGGCGGGCACGTGGACCTCCTCGCCCTCGTCCGTCTGGGCGAACCCGAAGCCCTTGGTCGAGTCGTAGAACTTGATGCGCCCGGTGGGCATGTGCGTCACCTGCTCCTCGTCATGTGGGTCCACCGCGTCGGGCCGGCGCCGCAGGGGCGGCCGTGCTCTCGTCTCGGGTCGGCGGGGTCCGGCACCGGCGTGGCGGTGCGCCGCGGCATCGGTGGGACCAGCCTGGCCGTGCGCCCGGAGGGGACGGCGGAGGACGTGGTCGTCAATGACCTCCCAGGATAGCCCGACTAGAGTGGCGGGCATGCCTCGGACCTCCACCCTCCCCGCCTCCGCGCCCGCCGCCGACCCCGCCGATCACCGGGGCGGTCGTGGCGTCGTCCTGGTGCTGGGCGTGGCCGTGACGGCGGTGTCCGCTCTGGCCCTGGTGGCCCTGCTGGTCGCGTACTTCCTGGCGTGGCCGGCGTCCCCGGCGCTGTTCGCGCTCGCGCTGTTCGGCCTGCCCGTCGGCTTCGGCCTGATGCTGCTGCACGTGGTGCTGGGCGCCGTCCGGCGCTCGCGCCCCTGAGCCGTCGGGCCAACGACGCCCCGTGACATCCAGCACCCTTTCAGGGTATTCCCAGGTCGGGGCGGTTGACTGGGCCCCATGCAGCCTCAGAACCCCGAAGCACGCCTCCTGGTGGTGGACGACGAGCCCAACATCCGCGAGCTGCTCTCCACGTCCCTGCGCTACGCCGGCTTCGAGGTCACGGCCGCGGCCAACGGCCGGGAGGCCCTGGACGCCGCCGAGGAGTTCCAGCCGGACCTGGCCGTGCTGGACGTGATGCTCCCGGACATGGACGGCTTCACCGTGACCCGCCGCCTGCGCTCCGCCGGCCGTCACTTCCCCGTCGTGTTCCTCACCGCGCGGGACGGCACCGAGGACAAGATCACCGGCCTGACGGTCGGCGGTGACGACTACGTGACCAAGCCGTTCTCCCTCGACGAGGTGGTCGCCCGCATCCGCGCCGTGCTGCGCCGCACTGCCTCCCTCGACGACGACGACGCGGCGGTGCTGCGCGTGGACGACCTCGAGCTCGACGACGACGCGCACGAGGTCCGCCGCGGCGGCGAGGTCGTGGACCTCTCCCCCACCGAGTTCAAGCTGCTGCGCTACCTCATGATGAACCCGAACCGGGTGCTCTCGAAGGCCCAGATCCTGGACCACGTGTGGGAGTACGACTTCAACGGGGACGCCTCGATCGTCGAGTCCTACATCTCCTACCTGCGCCGCAAGATCGACGTCGGCGGCCGCGAGAAGATGATCCACACCAAGCGCGGCGTCGGCTACATGCTCCGCACCGCGGACAAGCGCTGACGTGCGTGCGCGGCTCGACGCCGCGGCGGCCCACGTCCGCCATCCGCGCGCCTGGCTGAGGGGCACGTGGCAGGGGCAGTCCCTGCGCACCAAGCTGGTCGTGATGATCGCGGCGCTCATGCTGGCCCTGGTCGCCGTCACCGCCCTGGCGACCGCGGCGCTGTTCCGCCAGGAGGCGGTGCGCCAGCTGGACGAGGACATGGCCGCCAACCGGGACACCGTCTCGATGTACCTGGCCAACGTCGCCCAGACCGGTGAGTACTACATGCCGCAGCTGCCCATCCTGCGCTTCTACGGCGTCGTGTGGGACAACGAGGGCGCGCGGGTCGTCCAGACCCCGGTGATGCCGGACGCGGACGAGCCGGCCCTGCCGGACATCACCCCGGCCGAGGCCCTCGAGCGCGGCTCCGCCTCCTTCGAGGTGCCCGGCACACAGCCGGACTCGAGCGGCTGGCGCGTGCAGCTGTACGGGCTCAGCAGCGGCGACGGCACCATGGCCGTGGCCCTGCCCCTGCAGAGCGTGACCTCCTCCGTCGAGCGCGTCACCTCAATCGTCGTGACCATCGGCCTGCTCGCGACGGCGGGCACCGTGATCGTGGCCAACCTGGCGGTCCAGCGCGCGTTCCGCACCCTGAACCGCGTGGAGCGCACCGCCGCCAAGATCGCCGCCGGCGACCTGAGCCAGCGCGTGGAGAGCGCGGCGCCCGACACCGAGGTGGGCCGGCTCTCCCGCTCCCTCAACGCCATGCTCGCGCACATCGAGTCCGCGTTCCGGGACAAGGAGATCTCCGAGGACAAGATGCGCCGATTCGTGCAGGACGCCTCCCACGAGCTGCGCACCCCCCTGGTCACCATCCGCGGATTCTCCGAGCTGTACCGGCACGGCGGGCTGCGCGAGGAGGAGGACGTCGCCGCCGCCATGCAGCGCATCGAGTCCGAGGCCACCCGCATGACCCGCCTCGTGGAGGACCTGCTCACCCTGGCCCGCCTCGACGAGCAGCGCCCCCTCGAGCACGCCCCGGTGGACCTGCTCATCCTCGCGATGGACTCCATGATGGACGCCTCCGTGAACGCCCCGGACCGCAAGGTCACCCTCGTGGGCCCCGACGGCGACCGGGCGGCCCCGGCGCCCATCCTCGGCGACGAGAACCGGATGCGCCAGGTGGTGGTGAACCTCATGGCCAACGCCCTGCGCTACACCCCCGCCGGCACCCCCATCGAGATCGCGGTCGGCACCGTCGACCACCTCGGCGGCCAGGCCGGGGCGGACGGCGCGGGCCGCAGCTCCGTGATCGAGATCCGTGACCACGGGCCGGGCGTGTCCGAGGAGGACCGCGCCCGCATCTTCGAGCGGTTCTACCGCGCGGACACCTCCCGGCACCGCGAGACGGGCGGCACGGGGCTCGGCCTGGCCATCGTCGCGGCGATCGTGGCCCAGCACGGCGGCTCCGTCCGGCTGCTGGAGACCGAGGGCGGCGGCGCCACCTTCTCCGTCCACCTGCCGTGGGCGCCGTTCGAGGACGAGGCGGACGAGGACGTCGAGGACGAGCGCCCGTCCGCACGGGACACCGACGACGACGCGGCCGGTCCGCCCAGCGGCCCCCTCGCCCTGACCGCGCCGTCAGGAGCCGGCGCCAGCGCCGCGGACGCCGCCCGGAGCAGCCGCCTGCTGCGGGCGGCGGAGCGGTTCCGTCGTGCCTCGGCCGAGCGCCGCCGTCGGGCTTCTGCTCCTGCACAGGCGCCCGAGGCCAGCGTCCCGTCCCCAGGCGAGGACGACCCGGCGGCCGGGCGCGACGCGCGTCCCTAGCGTGGTGCCCGGCGGCACCCGCCGCCCATCAGCACTCATCAGAGGGGACAGTCACATGAGCATCGTGCAGATCGACGTCGAGGACCTGCGGGCCAAGAGCGGGGCGGTGGAGGGCTCCATCGGCCGCCTCCAGGCGGAGGTGAGCACCATGGAGGCCAACCTGCGCCAGCTGCAGGACACCTGGCGCGGCCAGGCGGCCGCGAACTTCCAGGGCGTGCTCACCGAGTGGCGCGCCACCCAGCAGCGCGTGGAGGAGTCCCTGGCGGGCATCCGCCGCGCGATGGACGCCGCCGCCACCCAGTACCAGGACGCCGAGACCGCCAACGCCGCGATGTTCCGGTTCTGAGCGCCCGGAACGGTCCGGGGTGCGGCCGGCCGGCCGCGCCCCGGTCCGTGCTTCCTAGAGTGGGGGCATGACCGTCCTGATCGACCCGCCCGCGTGGCCCGCCCACGGCACCGTGTTCTCCCACCTCGTCTCCGATGCCTCCCTCGAGGAGCTCCACGCGTTCGCGCGGGCGGCGGGGCTCTCGGAGCGGGCCTTCGACCGGGACCACTACGACGTGCCCGCGCACCGACGTGCCGAGCTCGTGGCCCGCGGGGCGGTGCCCGTCACCGGACGGGAGCTGGTGCGCCGGCTCGCCGCCTCGGGGCTGCGCGTGCCCGCCCGGAGCCGCGCCGAGAAGCGGGACGTGGTCCTCGCCCGACGCTGGGCGCGGCTGTTCGAGGGCACGGCGGCGAGCCCGGACGCGGTGACGACGGCGGGACACGACCTGCTGGCCCGCTGGGCGGAGCCGCATCGGCACTACCACGACCCGGCCCACCTGCTCGCGGTGCTCGAGTCCGTGGACCTGCTCGAGCGGGCGGGGGCAGAGACCGGGACGGATCCGCGGGCGGTCCGCCTGGCCGCGTGGTTCCACGACGCCGTCTACGCCGGGGACCCCACCGCGCCCGCCGGCCAGGACGAGGCGGACTCGGCCGCCCTGGCCCGGGACGTGCTCACCGCTCCGCGGCTGGCCGTGCCGGCCGACGTCGTCGACGAGGTGGCGCGCCTCGTGCTGCTCACCGCCGCCCACGACCCCGCCCCGCACGACGCGGCCGGGGCGGTGCTCTCGGACGCGGACCTCGAGGTCCTCGGCCGCTCCCCCGAGGCCTACGCCCGCTACGTGGCCGCGGTGCGGCGGGACTACGCGCACGTGTCCGACGCGGACTGGGTCCGCGGTCGCAGCAAGGTGCTGGACGCCCTGCTGGACGCCGAGCGGCTGTATCGGACCGCGCCCGGCCGAGCACGCTGGGAGGCCGCCGCCCGCCGCAACCTGGCGGCGGAACGGGCCGCGCTGTCGGCCTGAGCGGGGCGCCCCGGTGCTGACCCGGGACGCGGCGAGGCCCGCCTCCCGGGCGGGGAGGCGGGCCTCGCAGGCTGGGCGCCCGAACGGGCCGGGCCGGCTCAGCGGCTGATCACATCATGCCGCCCATGCCGCCCATCGGGTCCATGCCCTCGGCGCCGGCGGCGGCCTTCTCGGGCTTGTCCGCGACGACGGCCTCGGTGGTCAGGAACAGGCCCGCGATGGACGCGGCGTTCTGCAGGGCCGAGCGGGTCACCTTCACCGGGTCGTTGATGCCGGCGGCCAGCAGGTCCTCGTACTCGCCGGTGGCGGCGTTCAGGCCGTGGCCGTCGTCGAGGGTCTTGACCTTGTCGGCCACGACGCCGGGCTCCAGGCCGGCGTTGAGGGCGATCTGCTTCAGCGGGGCCTCGATGGCGACCTTGACGATGTTCGCGCCGGTGGCCTCGTCGCCCTCGAGCTGCAGGCCGCCGAACGCCTTGGCGCCGGCCTGGATCAGGGCGACGCCGCCGCCGGCGACGATGCCCTCCTCCACCGCGGCCTTGGCGTTGCGCACGGCGTCCTCGATGCGGTGCTTGCGCTCCTTGAGCTCCACCTCGGTGGCCGCGCCGGCCTTGATGACGGCCACGCCGCCGGCCAGCTTGGCGAGGCGCTCCTGCAGCTTCTCGCGGTCGTAGTCCGAGTCGGTGTTCTCGATCTCGGAGCGGATCTGGGCCACGCGGCCGGCGATCTGCTCGGCGTCGCCGGCGCCCTCCACGATGGTGGTCTCGTCCTTGGTGATGACCACCTTGCGGGCGGTGCCCAGCAGGTCGAGGGTCGCGTTCTCCAGGGACAGGCCCACCTCGGAGGAGATGACCTGGCCGCCGGTGAGGATGGCGATGTCGGCGAGCATGGCCTTGCGGCGGTCGCCGAAGCCCGGGGCCTTCACGGCCACGGACTTGAAGGTACCGCGGATCTTGTTGACCACGAGGGTGGCCAGGGCCTCGCCCTCGACGTCCTCGGCGATGATCAGCAGCGGCTTGCCCGACTGCATGACCTTCTCGAGGATCGCCACCATGTCCTTCACGGAGGAGATCTTCGAGTTGACGATGAGGATGTAGGGATCCTCGAGGACGGCCTCCTGGCGGTCCGCGTCGGTCACGAAGTAACCGGAGATGTAGCCCTTGTCGAAGCGCATGCCCTCGGTGAGCTCGAGCTCGAGGCCGAAGGTGTTGGACTCCTCGACGGTGATGACGCCCTCCTTGCCGACCTTGTCCAGGGCCTCGGCGATGAGGGAGCCGATCTGCTTGTCCGCGGCGGAGATCGAGGCGGTGGCCGCGATCTGGTCCTTGGTCTCGATCTCGCGGGAGGCGGAGAGCAGCTCGGAGGTGACGGCCTCCACGGCCTTCTCGATGCCGCGCTTCAGCGACAGCGGGTCGGCGCCCGCGGCCACGTTGCGCAGGCCCTCGCGGACCAGCGCCTGGGCCAGCACGGTGGCGGTGGTGGTGCCGTCGCCGGCGACGTCGTCGGTCTTCTTGGCGACCTCCTTGACGAGCTCCGCGCCGATCTTCTCGTACGGGTCCTCGAGCTCGATCTCCTTGGCGATGGAGACGCCGTCGTTGGTGATGGTGGGAGCGCCCCACTTCTTCTCCAGCACCACGTTGCGGCCGCGGGGGCCGAGGGTCACCTTCACGGCGTCGGCCAGGGTGTTCAGGCCCTTCTCCAGGCCGCGGCGGGCCTCTTCGTCGAATGCGATGGTCTTGGCCATGTGCAGGTCCTTTCTGGACGTCGGCTTCCTACTGCTGGTGGCTGACCCGCGCCGATGCCCGCGACGGACGGCCCCTGGGGGCCTCACCGGTGGACAGGTCCTCCTCCACGGCGCCGGACCGGCCGGGGTACGGCTGGCAGTCGCGCCTTCGGAGTGCTAACCCCATTATGAGCACTCGCACCGGGAGAGTGCAAAAGGTCTGCGGTGCGGGGCCCGCCCTTCCGCGGACGGCGGACGGCCCCCGGCAGAACGCCTCGGAAGGCGCCCCGCCGGGGGCCGGAAAGGGCGCGCGGCCGACACGGCCGCACGACGGGCGGATCAGCCGGTGACGACCACCGCGACGCCGTTCACCTGCAGGTTCGGGGTCTGCATGACCGGGAAGCCGAGCTCCTTGCCGACCGCCTCGGCGGCGGCCTTGTTGGCCGAGCCGTTGTACAGGACGGTGGAGGACTGGATGCCGTAGCCGCTCCAGTTCTTCGCGTCCACCGAGGTGTAGCCGGCGCCCGTGAGCCGCTGCGCGTAGGAGGCGGCGAGGCCCTGGGTGCGGGTCGCGTTGTACACGGTGACGTGGGTGCCGCGCACGGCCGCGGACTGCGCGGCTGCACGAGAGCTCGACGCGGCCGCAGACTGCGCGGCCGCACGAGAGCTCGACGCGGCCGCAGACTGCGCGGCCGCACGAGAGCTCGACGCGGCCGCAGACTGCGCGGCCGCACGGGAGCTCGACGCGGCCGCGGACTGCGAGCGCGAGGCCTCCGCCGCGGCGGCCGAACGGGACGCGGCGGCGCGCGAGGACTCCGCCGCCTGTGCCGCGGCGGCGGCACGGGACGACTCGGCGGCCTCGGCGGCCTCGGCGGCGGCTCGAGAGGACTCGGCGGCCTCGGCGGCGGCCGCCTCCTGCGCCGCCCGCGAGGACTCGGCCGCGGCCGCGGAACGGGACGCCTCCGCCGCGTCCTCGGACGGGGTGGGGGACTCGGTCGCGGGTGCAGTCGACGCCGACGCGGAGGACGCCGAGGAGGACTCGGACGACGCCGACGCCGACGCCGACGTCGACGTCTCGGCCGCCGGGGCCGTCGTCGAGCTCTCGGCGGCGACGGGCTCCGAGCGGTCACCGGTGAGCCACGGCAGGACGACGCCCACGAACAGGCCGGCGAGCAGGACGAGGCCGGCCACCCAGAGCAGCGGGCTCAGGCGGCGACCCCCGCCCGTGGCGGTCGCGCCGGCGGCGGCGAAGGACTCGCGGTGCGCGCCGCGCTGGTCCGTGTACTCGGGGACCTCGTCGAAGCGGTCGGGCTGGTAGGCCATGGGTCAGTTCTCCTGGCGGGAAGCGGGCGTGGACGGCGCCGGATCCGCGGGTCCCCTCCGGGCCCGGCTGCGGGTGCCGCGCTTGCGCAGCAGCCGCGTGACCAGCAGGGGTCGGTAGGCCAGGGCGGCCTCACGGTCCAGCAATCCGTTCAACACCTGATAATAGGCGGTCGGAGACAGCCCCAGACGCTCTCGGACGGCGTGGTCCTTGGCCCCGCCGTACCGCCAGGTGGCGGCCTCCAGGTCCAGGACCGCACGCTCCAGGTCCGTCAGCTCGTCCCGTCGCGCCCGCGCGCGGGCACCCTCGTCCGGGGCCGGATCGGGCGAGACGGGCGTGGGGTGGGACATGGCGGCCACTGTACCCACCCGGTCTACCCTCGGGGCATGGAGTTCATCGCGCCCCTGGATCCGGGCTGGGAGGCGGCCCTCGCCCCGCAGGCCGCCGCGTTCGAGCAGGTCGGCGAGGCCCTGCGGGCCCGCCGGGCGGCCGGAGAGCAGGTGCTGCCCGCACCGGAGCACATCCTGCGGGCGTTCCTTCAGCCGTTCGCGGACGTCCGCGTCCTCGTGCTGGGCCAGGACCCCTACCCGACGCCGGGCCATCCGATCGGCCTGAGCTTCGCGGTGGACCGCCACGTGCGGCCGCTGCCCCGCTCCCTGGCCAACATCCACCGGGAGCTGCACGACGACCTCGGCATCACCCCGCCCGCCCACGGGGACCTCTCCGCGTGGACGGACCAGGGCGTGCTGCTGCTGAACCGCGCCCTCAGCGTGCGGGCCGGCGCACCCGGCAGCCACCGCGGCCTCGGCTGGGAGCAGATCACGGAGGCCGCGGTGCGGGCCCTCTGCGCGCGCGGCACCCCGCTCGTGGGGCTGCTGTGGGGAGCCGACGCGCGGCGCATGGCGCCGCTGCTGACGGCGGCGGGGGCCGGCGTCGTGGAGTCCCCGCATCCCTCGCCCCTGAGCGCCCACCGCGGGTTCTTCGGCTCCCGGCCGTTCAGCCGGGTGAACCGGCTCCTCGAGGCGGCCGGCGCGGCCCCGGTGGACTGGCGCCTGCCCGACTGAGCCGGGCCGCCGGTCAGCCGCGCTGGTGCATCACGAGCTCGGTGGGCAGCAGCGTGCCCATCCGGTCGGTGATCGGCTTGGCCAGGGTGTTGCCGAAGGCGACGCCGGCCGCGATCGCCACGACGATGACCGCGGCGTTGAACAGTCCCTCGACGCCCAGCAGCGTGGCCCCGGTCTCCACGGTGAACCCGTAGACGGACCGGAACATGGTGAGTCCGGGAAGCAGGAACAGCATGGACGGCAGGACGATCACGAGCGCCGGGGCCGCGAGCCGCTGGGCCACCAGGCGGCCGAGGAACCCGACCGCCGCCGCGGCGACCGCGGGCACCAGCCGGTCGCTGACCCCGATCTGCTGCGCCGCCAGGTACGCGCCGAAGCCGGCCCCGGACACGAGACCGCAGGCCAGGATCTGGGGCCACCGCGACTGCTCCACCACCGCGTCCGCCATGCCCGCGGCCATCACGAGGCCCAGCAGCAGCAGCGGCGGATAGCTCAGCGTCCCCGCCTCGGCCAGGTCCAGCTGTTCGAATCCCAGGAGATCCCCGATGCCCACGGCGATCATGATCCCGGCCATCACGCCGGCGAACACGAGCAGCGCGGAGAGGAAGCGGCCCGCGGCGGTCACCGGGAAGCCGTGGATGGCGTCCTGCACCGCGGTGACGAACCTCGCCGTGGGCAGGAGCATCATGATGCCGCCGGCGATCACCAGCGCCGGGTTGACCGGCAGGTCGAGGGCGTGGGCCATCAGCGCGATCACCGTGGCCGTGATCGCCCCGAACATCGTGGAGAAGATCTCCGGGAAGCGCGCCTTGTCCGCCTGGACCTTGAGCCAGAAGACCAGCCAGGTGGAGACCATGCCCAGGGCCGCGCCCGTCCAGGTCCCCCCGATGAACGGCACGAAGCAGGCCACGAACACGCCGGAGAAGAGGACCTCGAAGACGGCGGGGAACGGCTTGGGCTGATGCCGGATCTCCACGAGCCGGCGCTGGGCCTCGGCCCGGTCCACCTCGCCCGCGGCGATCTCCTCGACGAGCCGGTGGACGGCCACGAGCCCCTCGAAGTTCACCGAGGCCGAGCGGACCACCCGCTGGAGGGTGAACGGGGCCTCGCCGCGTGAGGAGTCGGGCGCGTAGTTCAGGGAGATGGACTGGTTGGTCAGGTCCACCTCGGTCTCGAGGATCCCGTAGGCCTGCGTGGCCACGATGATCGAGGTCTCCACGTCCAGCGAGGCCGCCCCGAAGCTGAACATCGTCTCGCCCAGCTTGAGCGCGAAGTCCAGGGTGGTGCGGGCCTCGAGGGCCTGCGCCTCCGCGCGGCGCTGCTGCAGCGTGGAGCGCATGCGGCGCCCATACGGCGAGGAGTGCAGGCGGTCGGCCAGCACGAGCGCCTGCGTCGGCAGGTTCTCGACGAAGACCTCACGGGAGCGCCGGCCCCGCCGACGCCCGCGCTTCTCGGGCGGGCCCACGGGGACCACCGGGTCCGGGACGGTGACGTCCGGCTCGGGGATCACATCCGGGGCGGGCAGGGCGCCGTCGGCCTCCGCGGGCGCCAGGACGGAGGTGGGCACCTGCTCGGACAGCGGCGGCTCGGTCAGGGGCGCGTCCGCGGCCGGCTCCGGCAGCGTCTCCGCCTCCGGCTCGGCCGATTCCTCCGGCTCCGGCGCCGGCGTCGAGACCGGATCGGCGGCGGCGGGGCGGACCACGGGCGGCAGCGGCTCGGTCGGCTCGACGGCGACCGCGGCCGCGGCCGGGTGGGCCGACTCCGCCGGGTCGAGGTCGAGCAGGCCGGGGTCCTCCGGGTCGATCGCGAGGTCGCCGACAGCGGCGGCGTCCTCGGCGCCGGCCGGGCGCAGCACGGGGATGAGCGTGGGGACGGCCGGGGGCTCCGCGATGTGGGGGTCGAACCGCGCCGGCTCCTGGGTGCCCTCCTGCTCCATGCGGCTCACCCTCTCCTTCCGTATGCGGGCGCTGGACGCGAGACGGCGGTGGGCCGAGCCCCGCCGACGCGTCCATCCAACCACGCCGACACCTCCCCCGCCGGGGCCTTCGGCACCGCGGCCCGGGGATGCGAAAGGGCCCTCCCGGAGGAGGGCCCTGCTGCGGTGGATCTTACTGGACTCGAACCAGCGACCTCTCGCGTGTGAAGCGAACGCTCTAACCAACTGAGCTAAAGATCCGGGCGTCGCCCCATGGGGGTGACAACTCGAAGAACGATACCTCAGGCGGCGTCGCCTGTCCACCCGGGCGACGGCCGCCCCGCGCACGGCGGAGCGGCCGTCGAGAGCCGACGAGCACGTCAGGCGTCGGTCAGCGTGGCGCCGGGCTCGAAACCGCCCTGGGCGACCAACGAGGCCCCGGCGCCCGGAGCGGGCCCCGGTCAGGAGCTGCCGCCGAGGGAGGAGACCGCCCTGGTGGCGTCCGCCAGACCGGCGCCGCAGCCTGCGTAGCAGGTCACCGGCATGGACCGGGCCGTGGACGTGAGGGTGGACTCGACCTGGGCCGGGGTGAGGCTCGGCTGCTCGGCCAGCAGCAGGGCGGCCAGGCCCGCGACGTGCGGGGTGGCCATCGAGGTGCCGTTGTAGGCGGCGTGGCCGGCCGTCGTCGGGGTGGTGGCGCCGTTGTTCACGGTCGAGATGATGTTCGCACCCGGGGCGGTCACGTCCACGGCGGAGCCGTAGTTCGAGAACGAGGCGCGGGCGCCCTGCGAGGTGGAGGCGGCCACCACGATGGTGTTCTGGCAGTTGGCCGGGCGCACATTGGCGGCGGGCTGGTTCTCGTTGCCCGCGGCCACGACGACGGGCACGCCGCGGGAGACTGCCGCGTTGATCGCGTTCTGGTAGGTGGTGCCGCACATGCCGGAGCCACCGAGGGACATGTTGATGACGTCCGCCGGGTTCGGGTTGGCCGGCACGCCCGCCACCGTGCCGCCGGCAGCCCACACGACCGCGTCGGCGATGTCGGACAGCGAGCCGCCGCACTTGCCGAGCACGCGGATCGGCTGGATCTTTGCGTTCGGCGCCACACCGACGACGCCCTGGGAGTCGGCCACGGCCGCGACGGTGCCCGCCACGTGGGTGCCGTGCCACGAGGAGTCGGAGGCGCCGGCGGTGCCGCACTCGCCGGCGGCGTACCAGTCGCCCTCGTCACGCGGATTGGAGTCGCGGCCACCGCCGTCACGTGCCGCCGCGCTGTCGGAGATGAAGTCGTAGCCGGGCACGACGTTGCGGTCGAGATCCGGGTGGGAGGTGATGCCGGTGTCGATGACGGCCACGGTCGCACCGGAGCCCGTCGTGCGATCCCACGCCCCGGGGACCCGCATGCCGTGGGTGCCGGTGAAGCCCCACTGCTGCGAGTAGAGGGCGTCCACGGGGCTCAGGCCGGTGGCGGTGAGGATCGCGTCCGGCTCCACGGCCTCGACCGCCCCGGAGGCCTTCAGGTCGGCCATGAACTTCGCGGACTCGGCCTGATCCAGCTTGCGGTCCGCCGTGATCACGCGGGAGCCGAGCGCGGTCTCACGCAGCTCCTTCACGGAGACGCCGGCCTCCTTCGCGGCCTTGCCCCAGGCGTTCGCGCGGCCCTTCGCGTGGGCGTTGGCGGCGGTCTCCTTGTAGGTGACGATGAAGGAGTCGTAGCCGTCGGCGTTCGGGTCCTCGACCTGCGCCGCCGCCAGGGGCGAGGCGACGGTCGGGCTGGCTGCCGGTGCGGCGGGGGCGGCGCCGGAGGGGGCCGCGAGCGCGGGGGACGAGGTCAGCGTCCCGCCGGCGAGGACGGCGCCGGCCACGAGGGCGCCGATGCGGCGGCGGGTGCTGCGGGGTGTGGAGGACTGCACGGGATCTCCTCGGAGTTCGGGGCCACCGGATGCGGATGCCCGAGGGACTCGGGCCGGGGTGACTGAGATCACGGTAAGGTCACGATTCCGTCACGGCGAGGCCGCGGGCCGAAGTCTGGCGGATAGTCGAGGCATCTCTGGCGGTTCCGCCAGCCGGACCTGGCGGATGGCCTCGGACCGGCACAGCGGAACCCCAGCGTCAGCCCACGCCGGACACGACGACGGCGCCGCGCCCTCCCGGCGGAGGTGCGCGGCGCCGTCGGGCCCGCGGTGGGGTGGAGCCCCCTGCCGGATTCGAACCGGCGACCTGCTGTTTACAAGGCAGCTGCTCTGGCCAGCTGAGCTAAGGAGGCCTGCGGGCGGCACCTGGGGGTGCCGCGGCCAGCCCTTCCAGCGTACAAGGCCCGGGCGGACGACGCGGGGCGCCCCCGTGTGGGGACGCCCCGCGGGCCTCGGCGCCGGGTCAGCCGGCGATCTTGGCGCCCGCCCAGTCGGTGAAGGTCTTGTCCTCGCCGTCGAGGGCCCAGTTCTTGCCGTCCACGAACACGGTCGGGGTGCCGGCCACGCCGGCGACGCGCGCCTGGCGGGTGGTGTGCTCGACCGCGGAGCGGAACGTGCCGTCCTCGACGCAGGAGGAGATGTCCACGCCGTGCTCCTGCGCGAGCTGGATGAGCGCCGCGTTGTCCAGGCCCTTGCCCTGGTGCTCGTCGTAGGCGGCGAACAGGGCGGTCACGAAGCCGTTGTAGGCCTCGGGCTTCTGGTCCGCCACGCAGTACGCGGCGTTGGCGGCGCGGGCCGAGTAGTTCTGGTTGTTCGGGGCGCTCAGGAAGTCCACCATCCGGTAGTCGACCGTGACCTCGCCCTGCTCGAGCCACTGCTCGATCTGCTCCGCGTTGGAGGACTCGAAGTCGGCGCAGTGCACGCAGTTGAAGTCCGCATAGAGCACGATCCGCGTCGGCTCACCGTCACCGCGGGCCTCCGTGTTCGGCAGGGTCTCGGGCTGGGAGCTCTCGGCCTGCTTCGGCACCTCGATCTTCGAGGGGTCGACCTCACGCTCTCCCGCGCCCTCCGCCAGGCCCGTGGCCGAGGTCAACTCGATGCCGCCCTGCTCGTTCGCCGCGGCCGGGATGGGGCCGGCGGCCGCGGCGTCGTCGCCGTTGCGGGTGAGCGCGAACGCGACGACGAGGCCGATCACGAGCACCGCCGCGAGGACCGAGCCCCAGATGACGCCGGTGCGGCGGCGGCGGTCCTTCCTGCGCTGCTCTTCCTGGATCTGGCGGGCACGCGCACGGGCGTCCGTCGCCGAGGTGTGCGAGCCTGACGTGTTCCGGGCCAAGGGTCCTCCTCGTGGGGCAGTCGGTCCGGGTCGAGCACCGGAGCCGGCGGGCAGCGGGCGCGCCGCGCCAGGCGAGCATAGCGGCCCTGTCTGGAAGGATCGTGACCATGGACACCGTCGAGACCCCCTCCCCCGTCGATCGACTGACCATCACGGGCGCCCCGTCGGGGGACGCGACCGAGGACCCGGCGACGTCTCTGCTCGCCCTGCCCTGGGCGCTCCCCCTCGAGACGTGGCCGCGGGAGGTGCTGGCGGCCCTGCCGCGGGGCATCTCCCGTCACGTGGTGCGCTTCGCCCGGATGGGCGGGGGCATCGTGGCGGTGAAGGAGACCACGGAGGAGCTCGCGTTCCACGAGTACCGGCTGCTGCGCCGGCTCGAGCGGAGCCCGGCGCCGTCGGTGGTGCCGGTGGCCGTGGTCACCGGACGCACGGAGGACGACGGCACGCCCCTGCCCGCCGCCCTCGTGACCCGGCACCTGCGCTTCTCCCTGCCGTACCGCGCCGTGTTCTCGGAGCGCCTCGAGCGCCGCACCCTCGTGCGCCTCATGGACGCGCTGGCGACGCTGCTCGTGGAACTGCACCTCGAGGGGTTCTTCTGGGGTGACGTCTCCCTGTCCAACGTCCTGTTCCGGCGGGACGCGGGCGGGTTCGCCGCCCATCTGGTGGACGCCGAGACCGGCGAGCTCCGGGAGCGGCTGTCCAACGGCCAGCGCGAGCACGACCTGGACGTGGCCGCCGTGAACGTGGGCGGTGAGCTGCTGGACCTGCAGGCCAGCGGGCTGCTGGACCCGGAGGTGGACCCCGTCACCACGCCGGACCTGCTCGTGGCCTCCTACCGCCGGCTGTGGGACGAGCTGACCGGGCCTCTGCTGTTCCCCCGCGCCGAGCCGTGGCGCCTGGACCGCCGCGTCCGCCGCCTGCAGGAGCTCGGCTTCGAGCTGGCCGAGTACTCACTGCGCGCCGCCGACGCCCCCGGGATGATGATCGCCCGGCCCGTCGAGATCCACGCGGGCTACCACCGCCGTCGACTGACCCGCCTCACGGGACTCGAGGTCCAGGAGAACCAGGCCCGCCGGCTGCTCGTGGACATCGAGGCCGCCCGCCGGGAGTGGGACCCGTACATGGACATCGAGGGCGCGGCGCACCGCTGGGTGGTGGAGGTGTTCGACCCCGTGGTCCGCTCGGTGCCCCTCGAGCTGCGTGCCAAGCTCGAGCCCGCCGAGGTGATGCACCAGCTCCTCGAGCACCGCTGGTACCTCTCCGAGGCCCGCGGCCAGGCCGTGCCCCTGCAGGAGGTGGTGGACTCCTACGTGGACACGGTGCTGCGGGCCCGCCGCGACGAGGACGCGGTGGCGCTGCACCCCACGACCACCATGCTGCGCGCCGTCCCGCCCGCGGACGAGGACTGACGCCGGCCGCGGCTCAGCGGCGCAGGAGCAGGAAGCCGGGGGCCGGGACCGCCGCCGGCACCGTGCCGGGGCCGAGGGGGCCGTCGTCGCCGTGGCCGGCGAGGAGCTCGGCCCGCGTCAGGTCCGCGGGCACGGGCAGCGGCTCCGCGCCGAGGGCGACGAGCAGGACGACGTCGGCGTCCGCGCCGGCGCGGGTGAGGCGCACGTGGCGCCGGGCGGCGTCCACCTCGGCCCGGACGCGGTCGCGGCGAGGGTCGGTGAGCTGGGGCAGCGTGCGGCGCAGGCCGATCAGGGTGCGGTAGGCGGCGAGCACGCGCACCCCGCGGCCCTGGCCGTCCGCGCCGCCCGCGGCCTCCGCCCAGTCCAGCACCGCCGCGTCCCGTGTGGCGGGGTCCTGCGGGTCGGGGACGTCGGCCGGGTCCCAGCCGTGAGCGGCGAACTCGCGGCGTCGTCCCTGCCGGACGGCGTCCCCGAGCTCGGGTTCGCGGAACGAGGTGAAGAACGGCCACGGCGTCGACGCGGCGAACTCCTCGCCCATGAAGAGCATCGGCACGTGCGGGCCGGTCAGCAGCAGGGCGGCCTCGGCCGCGAGCGCACCCTCGGACAGGGCGGCCGCGGTGCGGTCGCCGCCGGCGCGGTTGCCCACCTGGTCGTGGTTCTGGATGCTGGCCACCCACGCATGGTTCGGGACGGCGTCCGGCACGGGGCGCCCGTGGTCGCGGCTGCGGAACGTGGAGCGGGTGCCGTCGTGGAAGTAGGTGCGCTCCATGACCTTGGCCACCGCCTCCAGCGGGGCGAAGTCCGCGTAGTAGCCGTGGGTCTCCCCCGTCGCGGCCACGTGCAGGGCGTGGTGGACGTCGTCGTTCCAGGCCGCCGCGAGGCCGAGCCCGCCGGCCTGGCGGGGCAGCACCAGGCGCGGGTCGTTGAGGTCCGACTCGGCCAGGAGCGGCACGGGTCGGCCGGCACGGGCCGCGATCCCGTCCGCGAGCGCGGCCATCTCCTCGAGCAGGTGCACGGCGCGGGCGTCCCGCAGGGCGTGCACCGCGTCGAGGCGCAGCCCGTCCACGCGCATCTCCTCGAGCCAGAAGCGGACGTTGTCCAGGACGAACCGGCGCACCTCGTCCGAGTCGGCGCCGTCCAGGTTCAGGCCGTCGCCCCAGCCGGTGCCGCCCGGGCCCAGATAGGGCCCGAACACCGGCAGGTAGTTGCCGGAGGGGCCCAGGTGGTTGTGGACGACGTCCTGGACCACGCCGAGGCCGGCGGCGTGGGCGGCGGCCACGAAGCGGCGGTAGGCGGCGGGGCCGCCGTAGGACTCGTCGACGGCGAACCATGCCACCCCGTCGTAGCCCCAGTTCCGCGGGCCGGAGAAGGAGTTCACGGGCAACAGCTCGACGTGGGTGACCCCGAGGTCCGTCAGGTGCGGCAGGCGGGCGATGGCGGCGTCGAGGGTCCCCTCGGCCGTGAAGGTGCCCACGTGCAGCTCGTAGAGGACGGCGCCGCGCAGGCCGCCGCCCTGGGGCGCGGCCGGATCGGACTCCACCCCGGGCGGCCCGGCCCAGCCCTCGTCCGGCCACGCGAAGACGCGGCCGGCGACGTCGCGGCGGGAGGGCCCGTGGACCGTGTCGGGCTGGCGGCGGGAGCGGGGGTCCGGCACGGGGTCCGCCCCGTCCACGCGGTAGCCGTAGCCGGGGTCGGCCGGCGGCTGGGCGGCGTCGAGGCCGAGGGCGGCCAGCGGGTCCTCCGTGGGCGTCCACCAGCCTCCGGCGGCGGGGGCCATGGCCACGACGGCGGCGACGGGCCAGCGGTCCTCGGCGTCGTGCAGGGCGCCGGGCTCGGTGTCGACGAGGACGAGGTCGACGCTCTCGGCGTGCGGCGCCCAGACGGCGTAGGGGATGGCGCGCGCGGCGTCGACGGCGGCCCGCTCGGCCGCGGCGGGGTCCACGGGGTCGGAGCCGATCGGGTGCAGGCCCGGGGCGGGGGCGTCGGCCGGACGGGGCTCGGTCACGGGGCGGTCCTCTCTCGGCGGTCGGACGGGGCGTGCGCCGGGACGAGCAGCGCGACGGGCAGGGTGCTGAGCAGTTCGTCGAGGCGCACGGCGCCGCGCGCGTCCGGGTGGACGGGGTGGCCGGTGACGGCGTCCTCCCACCGCCCCGCCGGCACGGTCACGACGGTCTGGCCCCAGCCACCCGCGGCCGCGAGGCGGACGGGCCAGCGCGTGGCCACGGCGAGCGCCCCGCCCCGGTCGAACGCGATCGCGTGTTCGGCGGCGGGGCCGGAGACGTCGAGCGGGCGGTGGCCGGTGAACAGCTCGGGCCGGTCGCGGCGGGCGCGCAGCACGCCGGCCACGACGGCCAGCTTGGCGGCGGCGGGGTCGTCGAGGCCGGGCATGTGGCCGGCGTCGAGGCGGTCCAGCAGGTCGGCCCGGGCCGCGAAGTCCACGGGGCGGCGGTTGTCCGGGTCCACGAGGGTGGGGAAGGGCACCTCCGTGCCCTGGTAGACGTCGGGGACGCCGGGGGCGGCGAGCTGGACGAGCTTGTGGCCGAGCTGGACCACGAGGCCGGGCTCGGCGATGCGGTCCGCGACGGCCTGCAGCACGCCCCGCGCAGGCCCCTCGGGGGAGGTGACGGCGGCGGCGAGCGCGGCGAGCCGGGCCTCGAACTCGGGGTCCTGGTCCGTCCAGGTGGTGGCCAGGGCCGCCTCGCGGGAGGCCTTCTGCAGGAAGCCGAGGATCCGTTCCTCCTCCGGCGCGGTGCCGTCCGTGGGCCAGACGCCCACGATGGACTCCCAGAGCAGCCGCTCCGCGTCGGGGTGGCCGAGCGGGTGGAGGCGCCTCAGCTCCGCGAGCTCGGCGGCCCAGCGGTCGGGCTCCTCGGCGAGCACGGCGATGCGGGCGCGCACGTCCTCACCGCGCTTGGTGTCGTGGGTGCTCAGGGTGGTCATGGCCGTCGGCCAGGCGGCCTGGCGCGCCTGCTGGGCGGCATGGAAGTCGGCCAGGGACAGGGCGACGTGGGAGGGGTCTCCGCCGACCTCGTTCAGATTGGCCCACCGCGTGTACCGGTAGAAGGACCGGTCCTCGACGCCCTTGGCCATCACCATGCCGGAGGTCTGCTGGAACCGGCGGGCCACGGGCGAGTCCGGGTCGGTCAGCTCGGGCCGCAGGTCACCGAGCACGTCGGCGAGGCCCGGCTCCGCCGCGGCCGCGTCCGCCAGCGCACCCTCGAGCACGGCCAGGCCCACGGGCAGGTAGGTGCGGTACACGGGCAGGCGGGCGAGCACGGCGGCGAACGCGGCGGCCACGTCCTCGTCCGGGTGGGCACCGAGGGCGTGCACGGCGCGGACCTCCCGGACCAGCCGGGCGGTCTCGGCCGCGAGGGAGCCGGTGGCCACGTCGTGCTTGGCCCGCACCACGGCCTCGTCCCACTCCCGACGACGGCGCGCGTCCTCGGCCTCATCGCCCGCGGCGTCGGGGTGCATGAAGACGCGTTCGACCTCGCCGAGCGCGTCGTAGCCGGTGGTCCCGTCCACGGGCCAGTCCGCGGGCAGCGCCTCACCGGGCTCGAGGATCTTCTCCACCACGAGGTAGCCCTCCGGGAGCACGTGGGAGCGCAGGCGTCGCGCGTAGCCGGCCGGGTCCGCCAGGCCGTCCGGGTGGTCCACGCGCAGCCCGTCCACGAGCCCTTCGCGGACCCAGCGGGCGGGTTCGGCATGGACGGCGTCGAAGACCTCGGGCTCCTCCACCCGGACGCCCGCGAGCGTGGTGACGGTGAAGAACCGGCGGTAGTTCAGCTCGGCGTCGCCGCGGCGCCAGCCGACCAGCCGGTAGTGCTGGCGCTCGTGCACGGCGCGGGCCAGGCGGACCTGCTCCGCGGTCGGCTCCTTCGCCGGGTCCGCCGCCGCGAAGACCTCCGCGGCGCGCAGCCCGGTCTCCGCCTCGGCCGCCTCGAGCGATCCGGGGGCGAGGGGGTAGACGTTGTCCCAGTAGCGCAGACGGCCGCCCTCGGCGTCGACGACGAGACGGTCCAGTTCCGCGTCCGCGTCCCCGTCAGGGCCGTCTCCCAGCACGGGGATGAGCAGGGACCCGCCGCCGGCCGCCCAGTCCACGTCGAACCACGCCGCATGCGCCGCCTCGGGACCGTGGGTGAGCACGTCCCACCACGCCGGATTGGCCTGGGGCGTGGCCACGCCCACGTGGTTCGGCACGATGTCCACGAGCACGCCCATGCCCGCCTCGTGCGCGGCGCGCGCGACCATGTCCAGCCCCTCGGCCCCGCCGCGGGCGGCGTCCAGCCGGGTGGGGTCCACGACGTCGTACCCGTGGTCGGAGCCGGGCTCGGCCTCGAGCAGCGGCGAGAGGTAGAGCCAGTCCACGCCCAGGCGCCGCAGATAGGGCACGAGCCCGGCCACGGACTCCAGCGGCAGATCCGGGCTGACCTGGAGCCGGTAGGTGGACGCGGGGGCGGAACGGACGGTCGAGGTGCTCACGCGGCGACGCTAACAGAGGCCCCCGACGCGGCATCAGGCCCGACGGGCCGGGGCGGGAAGGTCAACGCGTCTCGACCGGACGGGCGAAGATGTCCTCCCCGACGACGGGCTCGCCCGAGGACTCCAGCAGGACCATCTCGTCGCGCAGCACGGTGCCGTCGGCCTGGGTCAGATCGGCCACGAAGCCGGGGCCGGACTGGCGGATGCGGTCCACCGCGGTGTAGCCGTACTTCGCCTCGAGGTTGCCGCGGAACGCGTCCAGACCCTGGACGTGCAGGACGGCGCCCGTCGCGCCGAGGGCGACGGCGGCCGCGAGCGCGACAGCCCCGACCCCGCGCTGGGTGCGGGTGTCCTCGAGGAGTCCGATCTCCGGGTTGCGGCCGTGGGTCGCGGCGAAGCGCCGGTGCCGCCGGGCACGCCACAGGCCGACGACCACGAGCGTGCCGCCGACCACGAGGGTCAGTGAGGCCAGCCAGTAGAGGATCCAGGGGGTCACGAGGTCGACGTTCGCAAAGTCCATGTCCCAGTGTGACACAGGCCTCACTCCGGCGGGAGGGCACGCGGCCGGTCGCGCCTCGTCAAGGCAGCGGCCGGCCCCGCGCCGCGGTCCACAGGCGGTGCCACTGCGCGGAGTCCATCGCCTCGGCCACGGAGGCCGCCTCGGCGCACGCGGCGACGCGCTCCGGGTCCTGGGTGCCGATCACGGGCCGCACGCCCCACGGCAGGCGCAGCAGCCAGGCGAGCACCACGGCCTCCCGGCTGACGCCCAGCTCCGCCGCGACCTCGCCGACGACGCCGGCCGCGCCGTCGTCGCCGGAGCTGAACCGACCCTGCCCCAGCGGACCCCAGGCCTGCAGCTCGATCCCCTCCGCGGCGCACACCGGGCCGAGGCGCCCGGCGTCGGCGTCCGCGGGGGCGTCCGGGTGGTTGGCGAGCACGACCGCCTCCACGAGGGTGCGGTGGTGCAGGCCGAGCTCGACCTGGACGCACGCCAGCCCGGTCCCGTCCGCCGCCTGGCTCTCGAGCTCGCGCTGGAACTCGAGGACGCGGCCCACGCCGAGGTTGGAGACGCCCAGCTTGCCGACCAGGCCCGCCTCCCGCGCGTCGAGGAAGGCGCGCACGGTGTCGGCCACGGGCGTGAGGACGTCGGGCCGGTGGATGATCAGGGTGTCCACGCGCTGCTCGCCGAGGCGGGACAGCGAGCCCTCCAGCGAGGCGCGCACGTGCTCGGGCGAGGAGTCGTAGCGGGTCAGACGCCGCCCGGCCGGGTCCGTCTCGTGCAGGACGATCCCGCACTTGGTCTGCACCTTCAGGGCGGAGCGCTCCTCGTAGGGCAGCTCGTGCAGCAGCCGGCCGACGGTCTCCTCGGAGCGGCCGGCCCCGTAGATGTCCGCGGTGTCCAGCAGGTCGACGCCGGCCTCGATCCCGGCGCGCAGGGCGCGGCGGGCACGCTCCACGGCCGCCTCGGCCTGCGCTGCGCCCGCGGGCCCCTCCGGCCCCGCCCCCGGATCGGCGTCCGGGGGCGGCGGGGGAACGGACCCCCAGGCCATGGTCCCGAGGACGATCGGGGTGGCCGGGGTCGGGTCGAGGTCGAGCGGCGGATGCGTGGAGGCTGTGCTCATGGCCTCACCGTCTCACGTCCGCCCGCCCCGGGTCCGGACCCGCCGCCCTGTGATGGGATGGGTCCATGAAGCTCGCCACGTTCCGCCAGCCCGACTCCGACGCCGCCTACCCCGGCGCCACGTTCGCCGCGGTCATCACCTCCGTGCACCCCGAGGACCCCGAGGTCGCCGTGCGCGCCGTCGCCCTGCCGGACTGTCGCGACGTCGGCGAGTACCTCACCGCCACGCCGGAGGAGCAGCGGGAGATGGTGGAGGGTGCCCTCCGCGCGGCGCAGGCCGACCGGTCCCTCCTGCTGGACACCTCCGGCCTCGTCTACGACACGCTCGTGCCCTTCCCCACCAAGGTGTTCTGCGTGGGCCTGAACTACACGAACCACATCGACGAGACGGGCCTGGATCGCCCCGAGCATCCGACGCTGTTCGCGAAGTTCCCGCAGTCCCTCACGGGTGCGCTGGACCCGATCGAGGTCCCCGAGGAGGACCACCGGGTCGACTACGAGGGCGAGCTGTGCATCGTGGTCGGGGAGCCGGGCCGACGCATCGCCGTCGAGGACGCCCCGGAGCACATCGCGGGCTACGCGGTGGCCAACGACATCTCCATGCGCGGCTTCCAGGGCCGCACCTCCGAGTGGCTGCAGGGCAAGGTGTGGGAGGCCTCGACGCCCGTGGGTCCGTGGCTGGTCACCCCGGAAGAGTTCCCGGCGGACGCGCGCGTCCTCACGCACGTCAACGGTGAGCTGCGTCAGGAGGACAGGGTCGCCGACGTCGTCTTCTCCCCCGCCGAGCTGGTCTCCTACGCCTCGCAGCTGATCACCCTGAACCCGGGTGACCTGATCCTGACCGGCACGCCCGCAGGGGTCGCCCTGGCCCGCCGGGACGCCGAGGGCCGCCGCCCGTGGCTGCGTCCCGACGACGTCGTCGAGGTGGAGATCACCGGGCTGGGACGCCAGCGCAATGAGCTCGTCTGAGGCGGCGCCGGCGGACGCCCTGCCCCGCGTCGTCGGCATCCTCGGTGCGGGGCGGGCGGGCACCGCGCTGGCACGTGCGATCGCGCGCATCCCCCGCCTCTCCCCGGGCACGGCCGCCCCGCGGGTGATGGTCGCGGGCACGCGGCGCCCCGCGGCGGTCCAGCGCCACCTGACGATCTACGCGCCCAAGGCCGTCGCCGTGTCGGCCGAGGACCTGGCGGCGGAGGCGGAGCTCGTCGTCGTGGCCGTGCCGCGCGAGGCGCTGGACGACGTCGACCCACTCGCCCTCGCCGGGCCGGCCACGCGCGCCGTGGTGGACCTGACCAACACGTGGGGGGACGAGCCGGTCCCGGCGTGGCTCGACGACGACGGCGCGCCCGGCTCCGTCCGGATCGCCGCGCGCTGGGCCGCCGCGGGGCTGCGCGTGCCCGTCGTGCGCGCGTTCTCGGAGATCTCGCACCACGACCTGGAGGATGCCGGGCGTGCCACGGCCCCGCGCCGCGCCCTCGCGGTGGGCACCGAGCGGACTGACGCGGCGCCCGAGCCGGCCGCGGTCGCCGCCGCGCGCGACACGGTGGTCGCCCTCGTCACCGCGATGGGCTTCGACGCGGTCCCCTACACGGGCCTCGACCGGGCCGGGGTCCTCGAGCCGGGGGCGGCGGGGTTCGGCACCGCGCACGATGCCGGCCGGCTCGCCGCGCTGCTCGCCGACGCGCCCACCGGCTGAGGCGCGCCACCCGCCCGGCGGTACCTAGGCTGGGCGGGACCGCCGACCCTCCCAGGAGGCCCCCGTGACCCGTCCGACGCACCGCACCGCCCGCCGCACGCTCACCGCGGTCGCCCTGTCCGCCGCCGCCCTCACCGGACCGGCGGCGTCCGCCACCGTCGTCGCCCTGCCGGTCACGGCGGGGGTCACGGGCGCCGCCGCGCCGCAGGCCCACGCCGTGGCCTGGGACCAGGTGGAGCTCGTGGATGACGCGGGCGTGATCGACCTCGCCCAGCTGCGCCGTGACCTGGCGGGGATCGAGTTCCGGGAGCCGACCCGCGTCGCCGTGGTCACCGAGCGCGGCCCGGACCTGTCCGCACTGGACGACGACCGCGCGTCTCAGGCGTTCAACGGGCGGGTGCTCGAGCGGGCTCGCGCGGAGCACCCGGACTGGCTCAGCGCGGACGGCCAGAAATGGGCCGACGGCCTCGTGATCGTGGCGCTCGACCCGGACAACCGGTTGATCGGGGTGTACGTGGGCGAGGACCGGATGCTCAGCACGGACCGGCTGCGGGAGGTGCGCGAGGCCGGACACGAGGCGGCCCGTGCGGCCCGGTGGACGGACACGGTCGTGGAGGTGACGGACGCCGCCGCAGAGCTGATCGGGCGCCCCTGGTGGCAGGCTCCCGAACTGTGGTTCGGCGCGGGGATCGTCGGTGTGGCGGGCGGCGGCGCCGCGGCCGCGGCGCTCGCGAGCCGACGGCGTCGCCGCCGCCGGACGGCCGACCTGCTGGCCGAGGCCCGCACCCACCTGACCTCCGTCACCCTGGAGATGGACGCCACCGAGGTGAACGCGTCCACGGTGCCCGAGGACTCGCCCCACGCGGCCGCGCTGATGGAGCGCTTCCGCAACTTCCGGCGCCAGACGCTCGATGCGTCGGCGGAGCTGGACCGCCTCGAGGCCCTGCCGGAGCGCAGCCTGCATCGCACGGAGCATGCCCGGGCCGCGGAGGACGTCCGGGACCGCGCCCGTGAGCTCGACCGCCTCGACGACGCCGTGGCCGCGGCGAACACCTTCCTCAACCGCCACCCGGGGTGGCCGGCGGCGTGGGACCAGCAGACCGCCCCGCTGCGGGCCGACCTGGACGCCGTCGGCACGCTGGCCTCCTCCGTCGGCTCCGCCGGGCCCGTCCGGTCCGCGGTCGCCGCGCTGGAGTCCTTCCGCACCGAGGCCCAGGACCGGCTCGAGGCGCTGGGTGCGGACCTGCAGGACGAGCGCCTGACCCCGGCCGCGGCGCTGGACGAGCTGGACGCGCTGCGGCGTCGCCTGACCGGGCTCGTCTCCGCCCTCGCCGACGCCGAGGTGGCGGCGTTCGGCGAGGACGAGGCCGAGCGTGAGCTGCTGCGCGACGAGCTGCGCTCGCACCGTGGCCCGGCCCGGTCCGCGCGCGGCTCGATCCTGGACTCCGCGCTGCCGGCGGATGCCTACTGGACGGTGGTGGCCTTCACCACGGGCCACCAGGCCGGCGAGCGGTCCGTCCAGGACCACCGCCAGGCGCAGTCCAGCTCCTCCGGGACCGGCTACGGATCCTCGGGCGGCTCGTTCTCCGGGGCGGGCTCGTCCGGCCGATTCTGAGCCGATCGGGGCCGGATCTGAGCCGGAAGCTCGTCCGGGCCGGGCACCCGGTCCCTGGCCCACCGCCCCGTTCTGCGAGACAGTGAAGAACCATGACCGCCGCTGACACCCCCGCACCCCGCCAGGACCCCCTCGCGTTCTACCTCGACAAGGCCGTGCCCGAGGCGTGGCACGCGGTCGGGCCGCTGGCCTCGGCCGCGCGCGACGCCGCCGAGCAGGCCGGGCTGGACCGGCAGCTCGTGGAGCTCGTGAACCTCCGGGTCTCTCAGCTCAACGGCTGCGTGTTCTGCCTGGACCGGCACACCCGCCAGGGCGCCGACGCCGGCCTGAGCGTGCAGCGCCTGGGGCTGCTGCCGGCGTGGCGTGAGGCCGGGGCCGTGTACTCCGAGCAGGAGCGCGCCGCGCTCGAGCTCGCCGAGGCGGTCACGGACCTCCCCGAGCAGGAGCAGCTGAACTACGTGCAGGCCTCCACGGCCGCTGTGCTCACGGACGCCCAGTACGCGGCCGTGCAGTGGGTCGCGATCGTGATGAACCTGACGAACCGCATCTCGATCCTGTCCCATCACCCCGTGCGGCGCCGGGCCGGCTGACCCCTTCCCCGCCGCCGGCCCGGCGGCGGGATCCACCCAGGAACGAGAGGACCGACCATGACCGAGCAGACCCCCAGCCTGGAGCACCCGCAGGTCCGCAAGAACGGGGAGAGGTACGAGATCGTCGTCGATGACGCGGGCACGGTGGCCGGCTTCACGGTGGCGATCGACGACGACACCGCCGACGGCCCGGCCCAGCGGATCTTCCCGCACACCAAGGTCGACCACGAGTACGAGGGCCGGGGCCTGGCCTCGATCCTCGTGCGCGAGGCGCTGAAGGACACCGTGGCCGTGGGCCGCCGGATCGTCCCCGTGTGCCCGTACGTGAAGGACTGGGTGGACGAACACGACGACGTGGCCGGCGAAGTGGACCCGGCCCGCGCCGAGCATCTGCAGTTCCTGGAGTCCCGCCAGGACTGACGCCCCGCACCCGGTGAGCACCCGGAGACGAGAAGAGCCCCCGCCGATCCGGCGGGGGCTCTTTCTGGTCGGGGTGACAGGATTTGAACCTGCGGCCTCGTCGTCCCGAACGACGCGCGCTACCAAGCTGCGCCACACCCCGTTGGAGGTCTCAGACCTGAATCCAACAGAGAGCGACTATACCAGCCGCAGCGGGTGCCGCCAAACCGGGATGCGGGGCAGAATCGCACGCGTGAGACCTCTGCGCACCCCGCGAATCCGAGAGAGGCCGGCATGAGCTGGTGGCCGTTCCCGCGTTCCTCCGCGAGCCCCTCCCCCGACGACGACGGCGCCCCGGCCGCCGCCGAGCTCGAGGAGGCCGTGGCCGCCCTGCGACAGCTGTTGCGCGCGGAGCGGCACCGACTGCGCCCGGACAGCTGGGCCCTCGCGTGGGAGATGGTCGAGCACGCCGCCGAGTACGCGCCGGCCTGGACTCGCCTGCAGCGCACACGGCCCGTGGAGACCCAGGAGCTCGTGCTCGCCCTCACCGGGCGCTTGGAGCCGCTGCTGCGCGACTTCCTCGCACTCCCCGACTCGGAGAAGCCGGCCCATGCCGACGCCGTGCACGCGCGCCTTCGGGAGCAGGGCACGGAGCACGGCCGGCTGCGCCGCCGACTCACCCGCGCGCTCACGGCACGACTGCGGGCCGGCGAGGAGCTCTGAGCGCCGCGGGTGAATGCACCCGGAACGCAGAAAGCCCCGTGCAGATCGCACGGGGCCGCCCGGTGAATCCTCCCGGGAATGCGGGAAGGGCCTCGCACCAACAGTGCGAGGCCCTCCCTCAAAGAATGTCCGGCGGCGACCTACTCTCCCACAACCTCCCGGCTGCAGTACC
>NZ_JBEPNB010000012.1:0-34348 GCF_040546065.1 Micrococcus sp. UYEF5 | reverse complement strand
TTGTCGCGGGTCCGGGGCGCCCGCACCCGCGACAACTCAACCCGCGTCGGTGGGCCGGGGGAGAGACCCGGCCCGGCCCCACCACGACGACGGCGCCCGCACCGTCGCGGGGACGGTGCGGGCGCCGTCATGGTCGCCGGTCAGCGCGGGGTCAGCCGTCGATCTGCGCCGCGGCCTGCTCCTGCTTGCCGAACACCGGGTTGTGGACCTCGCCGAGGTTGATGTGCACGGCCTGCTGATCGGTGTAGAAGTCGATCGAGCGGTAGCCGCCCTCGTGGCCCAGGCCGGAGGCCTTCACCCCGCCGAACGGGGTGCGCAGGTCCCGCACATTGTTGGAGTTCAGCCACACCATGCCGGCCTCCACGTTCTGCGCGACGTTGTGGGCGCGCTTGAGGTCGTTGGTCCAGATGTAGGCGGCCAGACCGTACTTGGTGTTGTTGGCCAGCTCGAGGGCCTCCTCCTCCGTGTCGAAGGGGGTGATGGCCACCACCGGGCCGAAGATCTCCTCCTGGAAGATCCGGGCGTCCGGGGCCACGTCCGCGAACACGGTGGGCTGCACGAAGTTGCCCTCGGGGAAGCCCTCCGGGCGGCCGCCGCCGGCCACCAGGCGGGCCTCGGTCTTGCCGATCTCCACGTAGGACATGACCTTCTCGAAGTGCTCCGGGTGCACGATGGCGCCGACTTCGGTGGTCTCGTCGTCCGGCAGGCCGACCTTCACGCGGGAGGCCTGGGCGGCGTAGCGCTCCACGAACTCGTCGTAGACGGAGCGCTGGACCAGGATGCGGGAGCCGGCGGTGCAGCGCTCGCCGTTCAGGGAGAACACGCCGAAGATGGTCGCGTCGATCGCCGCGTCCAGGTCCGCGTCCTCGAACACCACGGCCGGGGACTTGCCGCCGAGCTCCATGGACAGGCCCTTCAGGTGCGGGGCGGCGTTGGCGAAGATGATCTGGCCGGTGCGGGACTCGCCGGTGAAGGAGATCAGCGGCACGTCCGGGTGCTTCACGAGCGGGTCGCCCGCGTAGCCCTCCTCGCCGAAGCCGTGCACCATGTTGAACACGCCCTTCGGCAGGCCGGCCTCCTCGAAGATCCCGCCCCACAGGGAGGCCGAGAGCGGGGTGAACTCGGCGGGCTTGAGCACCACCGAGTTGCCGGTGGCGATGGCCGGGGCCAGCTTCCAGGACTCCAGCATGAACGGGGTGTTCCACGGGGTGATCAGGCCGGCGACGCCGATCGGCTTGCGGTTCACGTAGTTGATCTGGCGGCCCGGCACCTTGAAGGTGTCGTCGTGCTGGGCCACGATCAGGTCCGCGAAGAAGCGGAAGTTCTCGGCGGCGCGGGCGGCCTGGCCCCTCGCCTGCTTGATCGGCAGGCCGGTGTCGAAGCACTCCATCTCGGCCAGCTGGTCGCCGCGGGTCTCCATGATGTCGGCGATCCGGTGCAGCACGCGGGAGCGCTGGCGCGGCAGGGCCTGGGACCACTCGCCGGACTCGAAGGCCCGCTTCGCGGCGGCGACGGCGCGGTCGATGTCCGCGGCCTTGCCGGAGGCGGCCGTCAGGTACGGCTCGTTGGTCACCGGGTCGAGCACCTCGAAGGTGTCGCCGTCGATCGAGTCGACGAACTCGCCGTCGATGTAGTGGCGCAGGACGTCGGGCAGGCCCGCGGGCTTGCGGGCCTCGATGCTGGTCTTCTCCGTCATGGTGTCTCTTTCACTGAGTGCTTCGGGTGGGTCTGATGATCGGGGCCTGGAGCAGCCGGCGTCGGCGCCGGTCCGGCCGGCGGTCACGCGGACGGCTCGGCGCTGTGCTCCAGGTAGGCGTGCAGGGTGTTCAGGCGGTGGGCGCGGGCGGCGGCCTCGATCTCCTCGAAGCGCGCCCCGTCCTCGATCAGGCGCAGCAGGTGCTCGTGCTCGTCCACGGAGGCCACCGCCCGACCGGGCACGTACGCGAACGTGGAGGAGCGCAGCGCGGCCAGGCGGTTCCAGCCGCGGTGCACCAGGTCGTGCACGTGCTCGTTCTGGTGATGCTCGAACAGGATCGAGTGGAAGCGACGGTTGAGCTCGGTGAACGCCACCGGGTCCCAGGCCGTCTCCGACTCCGTCATCGCGCGCATGGTCGCGTTCACCTCGCGGGCCGCCGCGAGGTCCTCGGCGGTCACGTGCGGGGCGCACTGGGCGGTGGAGAACCCCTCCACCAGCGCCAGCGTCTCCATGGTGTGGCGGTACTCGACCGGGTCGATGCCCACCACGGTGGCGCCCACGTTGCGCTCGTAGGCCACCAGCTTCTCGGACTGCAGGCGGCGGATCGCCTCCCGCACGGGCACCACGGACATGCCCAGCTCCGCGGCGATCTGGGACAGCACCAGCCGGTCGCCCGGCTCGTGGCGCTGGTCCCGGATCCCCTCGAGGATCGCCTGGTAGGCGCGGTCCGCCTTGGAGACGGGGGCGCCTGCGAGGCCGACCGTTCCGATGTCCGTGCGGCGCATGCTCAGGCGTCGCCCTCCGGGGCCGGGGCGTCCGGCAGGGTCTTGCGGTACTCGGCGAACTTGGCCTTCCACTCGGCGTTCGGGGGGAACATCCCGTCCACCGGGTAGCCGGCCTTGACCTGCTCGTACGCCCAGGCGTCCTGGAGCTCCTGCTCGTAGGCGTCGTCCACGACCTCCTGGAGCAGGGACGGCGGGATGACCACCACACCGTCGTCGTCGCCGACGATGATGTCGCCGGGCTGCACGGTGGTGCCGCCGCAGGCGATGGTGCCGCCGACCTCCCACGGGATGTGACGGCGGCCCAGCACCGCCGGGTGCGTGGCGCCGGCGTACACCTGGAGGCCGACCTCGGCGACGGCGGCGGAGTCGCGGATGCCGCCGTCCGTGATCACGGCGTTCGCGCCGTTCACCTGGGCGCGCAGGGCCAGGACGTCCCCGAGGGTGCCGGTGCCGTGCTCGCCACGGGCCTCCATGACCACCACGTCGTCCGGCTGCACCGAGTCGATGGCCCGCTTCTGGGCGTTGAAGCCGCCGCCGAACTCCTTGGCCAGGTCCTCGCGCTTGGGGATGTAGCGCAGGGTCTTCGCGTAGCCGAGGACGCGCCGGCCCCGGTGGATCGGGCGCGGGCCGTCGATGGTCGCGTTCTGGACGCCGCGCTTCTGCAGCTGGGCGGTGAGGGTGGCCACCGCGATGGCGTCGATCTTGGCGCGCAGCTCCGGGGTCAGCAGGGAGCGGTCCGGCTGCGGGGCGCTCGCGACCCAGTGGCCGTTCTCGTCCACCGCGGACGACGACGGCGCCGCGGCCTGCGGGGCCAGACCGGCGGCCTCGCGGGAGCCCCAGGCCTCCTCGCGCTGCACGTCGTCCACCTGCGGCTGCGCGCCGAACGGGGCCAGGGAGTGCTCCGAGTCGACGACCGTCGTCACCAGGCGGCCGGTGGTCGGTGCGCCGGGGGCGCTGGGGGCGTCCACCTCCACCTCGACGACGTCGCCCGGCTGGGCCACGGAGGATCCGGCGGGGGTGCCGGTGAGGATGACGTCGCCCTCCTCGAGCGTCATGAGCTGCGAGAGGTCGGCCACGAGCTGGCCGAACGGGAAGACGAGGCCCTCGGTGGTGTCGTCCTGGACGATCTCGCCGTTGACCCAGGTGCGCACGCGCAGGGCGGCCGGGTCCAGGCCCGCGGCGGAGATCACCGCGGGGCCGAGCGGGGTGAAGCCGTCGCCGGACTTGTTCTTGACGTTGGAGCCCTTGTCCGCGTGGCGGAGGTCGTAGAGACCCCAGTCGTTGGCGGCGGTGATGCCGGAGACGTGCGACCAGCCCTCCTCCGGGCTGACGCGCCGGGCGGTGCGGCCGATGATCAGCGCGATCTCGCCCTCGTAGGCGAGCAGCTCGGTGCCGGCGGGGCGCTCGATGGTGTCGCCGCTGCCGGCGAGGGAGGTGCCGGCCTTGAGGAAGTAGCCGGGGGCCTGCGGGGACCGGCCCCGCTGGGCGATGCGGGAGGGGTAGTTCAGGTGGACGGCGAGCACCTTGCCCGGCCGGTTCTCCCGGACGGTGAAGTCGTGCTCGGTGACGGTGGGCGTGGGGTCCGGTGTGCTCTGCGTCATGGTCGAGATCGTATACGATCTCGCGGGCCGGGGGAAGAGGCCGCACGCCCGGCAGACGCGCCGGGCCGACGTCGTCGTGGGCGCCCGCCGCGGCTCAGCGGGCCCGGTCGATCGACTCGTTCACCGCGGGGGCCAGGCGCCGCACGCCCTCCACGAGCTTCTCGGCCTCCACGAACGAGTACGCCAGGCGCAGGGTGGAGTGTGTGCCCTCGACGGGGGTGAAGGCCGCCCCCGGCACGAACACCGCGCCCGCCTCGATGCCGCGGTGCATCACCTCGAGGGTGTCCACTCCGGCCGGCAGGGTGGCCCACAGGAAGAAGCCGCCCTGCGGGGTGATGAACTCGACCGCCGGGTCCCAGTGCTCACGCACCGCGTCCACGAGCGCCGCGGCCCGCTCGCGGTACAGCCCGGTCACGTGGCGGACGTGGCCCTGCCAGTCCAGCTGCGTGACGAAGGCGGTGGAGAGCATCTGCGAGTACGTGGACGCGTGGATGTAGGCCGATTCCGCGCACAGGTAGAACTCGCGCTGGAGCGCGGCCGGCACGAGCGCCCAGCCGATGCGCATGCCCGGGGAGAAGATCTTGGACATCGTGCCGAGGTGGACCACGTTGTCCCGGTGGTCGGCGGCGATCGGGGCGACGGGCTCGCCGTCGAACGCGATCTGCCCGTACGGGTTGTCCTCCACGATGAGCACGCCGTGCTTCTCGCAGATCGCGCCCACCTCGGCGCGGCGGCCCGGGGGCAGCAGGGCGCCCGAGGGGTTCGCGAACGAGGGGATCGTGTAGAGGAAGGCCACGCGGCGGCCCTCGGCGGCCAGGCGGGTCAGGGTCTCGTCGAGGGCCGCGGGCACCAGGCCGTGGTCGTCGGTGCCCGTGGCCACGGCCTCGAGCTGCCAGGTGGTGAAGGTGGTCAACGCGCCCACGAACGTGGGGTCCTCCACCACGACGACGTCGCCCGGGTTCGCGAACGCCCGGCAGGCGGTGTCGATCGCGGCCTGCGAGCCGGGGGTGATGACCACGAGGTCGGGATCCGCGTCCGGGATGCCGTCGGCGGCCATGACGGTGGCTGCGGCGGCACGCATCTCCTCGGTGCCCTGGCCCGGGCCGTACTGCAGGGACTCCGTGCCGAACCGGGTCATCAGGTCGGAGGCGATCCGGCCCAGCTCGTCGAGGGGCAGGTCGGCGAGCCACGGGTTCCCGCCCGCGAGCGAGATGAGGTTCGGGTCCATCGCGATGTCGAAGACGTCGCGGACCGCGGACTGCTTCACGCCGACGGCGCGCTGGGACAGGTGATCTCGGAGGTTCCGCACGCTCGGCACCCTATAGCACGGCGCGGCCGTGCCCGAAGGTCCGATGACGGGCGACGACGGCGGGTCGCGCGGTCAGGGGGCGCTCGGCTCCTGGCCGGGGGACCACGTGCCCTGGGTCGGCTCGGCGGGACCCCACGACGACTCCTCGGCCGGCGCCCACGTCTGCCCGCCGGATCCGTCGCTCGGCTCCCCACTCGGCGTGGGGTCCCCCTGCGGGACGTCCACGGACTCGCCGAGGCGGAGCGGTTCGAGCCCCAACACGTCGTCGAGGTCCCGGCCGTCCACCTCGAGTCGGACCTGGCCCGCGGACGTGAAGGCGGCGGCGGTCGCCTGCAGCTGGGCGCGGATCCGTTCGGCCGTGCACTCGTCCTCCGGCGTCACGGTGCCGGTGAAGGTGAAGATCTCCACGTCGCCCTCGCGGCGGTGCCCGGTCGGGGTGAGGGTCTCGCGCGCGTCGAACACGGCGTTCCACAGCGACGGGTCGCCGTGCCAGCCGCGCTCGTCCGCGAACAGGAAGTCCAGGGCGGTGTCCGCCTCGTCCTCGGTGTCCGTCGGCACGGTCTGCACGGGCACCAGCAGGTCGCCGCAGCCGAAGGGCCGGCCGCTCGTCCCCGGGACCGCCTCCGGTTCCGCGACGGCGAGGTGGACCGTCAGCGGCTGATACCCCTCCGTCGCGGGCAGGGGCACGCCGTCGTCGGACGCCGAGTCCTCGGCCAGGTCGGGGGCGACCGCGCAGCCGGCCAGCAGGCACGCGGCGGCCACGGCACCCGTGATCCGCAGGGCGCGGGAAGGGGAGGGCGGGCGCATCGGGTACTCCTGGCGGTCGGGGGTCGGCGGCGTCGGACGGACCGACGGCCTCTCCATGCTACGGCCGTCCGTCTCGCCCGCTGCGAGCGGATGTGAGGCCTCCCGCGGGTGGGAAGGGGCCCGCGGGCGGACGGCCGCGGCGGGCTAGGCTGGAGGCCATGCCCGTGAGGAACCGTCGCGCCGCCGCCCTGCCCGCCAAGCTCAGCCGCTCCTGGCTGCTGGTCAACGCGGCCACCCCCGACGCGTTCGCCCCCGCCCTGGCCTCCGAGGCCGACTCCGTCATCTTCGACCTCGAGGCCGCCGTGCCGGAGGAGCAGAAGGACGCGGCCCGCCAGCACGTCGTGGACGCCCTCTCCGGTGGCATGACGGCGTGGGTGCGCATCTCCGCGACCTCCACGGTCCACTGGCAGCGGGATCTCGAGGCGCTCGCGGGTCTCGACGGCGTGCGCGGCGTCGTGCTGGCCGAGACCGAGGAGCCGGAGCAGGTCACGTTCACCGCGATGCGTCTGCGCGCCGGCACCCCGGTGATCGCCCTGCTGGAGTCCGCCCTGGGCATCGAGAACGCCACGGCCGTGGCCAAGGCGCCGGGCACGTTCCGTCTCGCCTTCGGCGTGAACGACTTCCGCAAGGACGTCGGCGTCGGCGAGGACCCGCTGGCCATGGCCTACGCCCGCTCCCGCATGGTGATCGCCTCCCGCGTGGGCGGTCTGCCCGGGGCGATCGACGGACCGCCCGGCAACGCGGACGGTGAGGACGCGGTCGTCGACTCCAGCGCCGTCACCGCCTCGATGGGCATGACCGGCCGCCTCGTCCTGAACCGGGATCAGGTGGACTGGGTCAACCGGGCGATGTCCCCGTCCGAGGACGAGCTCGCGTGGGCCCGCGACCTGCTCGAGAAGCATGCTCAGGGCGCCGCCGTCGGCGACGGCTCGTACCTGCCCCGCGTGCTGCGCGCCCAGAAGATCGCGGACCTCGCGGACTCGTACGGGCTCTGGAACGCGTGAGCACGGCCGGGGCGCGCGCATGAGTCCCCGCACCGACGGGTGGCTCCGCCCATGATGGCGTGGATCGACGGGCTGCCGCTGCTGTGGTCCATCGGGTTCTTCTGGATGCTGGCGATCCTGCGCACCCTGATCGTGTTCTCGCTCGGGCGGGGGCTGGCCTCCGGCGTCGAGCGGACCCGCTGGTTCGCCCGCGTGATGGAGGGGCCCGTCTATGTCCGCGCCCAGCGCTTCATCCAGCGCCACGGGGTGTGGGCCATCCCGTTCTGCTACCTCACGGTGGGCATCCAGACGGCGGTGATCGGCTCCGCCGGCGTCGCCCGCATGCCCTGGCGCCGGTTCCTGCCGGCGGCCGCGCTCGGCACGTTCCTGTGGGGCGTGGTGTACGGGACCGTCGGGATGGCCGTGGTGTGGGCCGTCATCGGCGCGGCGCTCGGAGAGGGCCGGGGCGCCCTCGCCCTCGTGCTGATCCTCGCGGCCGTGGCTGCGTTCGTCGTGTGGCGCCGACGCCGCACGCTGCGCCGGCACGGGGCCGGGTGACGTCGTCGTCCGTGACGCGGGCCGGGCTGCGCCGCCGGGGGACTAGAGTTGACCGCGTCTTCGCCCCGGCCAGCCGCCCCGCGGCCGGGGCCGCCACCCCTTCGGAAGGACCACCATGAGCGACGAGCGCGCCCGCAGCTTCTCCGCCTCCACCGCCTCCGCCGCCGACGACGGCGCCCGCGGCACCGGCACGACCCGCGTCAAGCGCGGCCTGGCGGACATGATGAAGGGCGGCGTGATCATGGACGTCGTCAACGCGGAGCAGGCGCGCATCGCCGAGGACGCCGGCGCCGTGGCCGTCATGGCGCTCGAGCGGGTCCCGGCCGACATCCGCGCCCAGGGCGGCGTGGCCCGCATGTCCGACCCCGACCTGATCGACGGCATCGTCGAGGCCGTGTCCATCCCCGTGATGGCCAAGGCGCGCATCGGCCACTTCGTGGAGGCCCAGGTGCTGCAGGCGCTCAAGGTGGACTTCATCGACGAGTCCGAGGTGCTCTCCCCGGCGGACTACGTGAACCACATCGACAAGTGGGACTTCGACGTGCCCTTCGTGTGCGGCGCCACCAACCTCGGCGAGGCCCTGCGCCGCATCACCGAGGGCGCGGCCATGATCCGGTCCAAGGGCGAGGCCGGCACCGGCGACGTCTCCGAGGCCGTGAAGCACATCCGCACCATCCGCAAGGAGATCGCCCAGCTCCAGGGCCTGGCCCAGGACGAGCTGTACGTGGCCGCGAAGGAGCTGCAGGCGCCGTACGAGCTGGTGCGCGAGGTCGCCGAGACCGGCGCCCTGCCCGTCGTGATGTTCACCGCCGGCGGCGTGGCCACCCCGGCCGACGCAGCCCTGATGATGCAGATGGGCGCCGACGGCGTGTTCGTGGGCTCCGGCATCTTCAAGTCCGGCAACCCGGCCGAGCGCGCCCGCGCCATCGTCAAGGCCACCGCCCAGTTCGACGACCCGATGGCGGTCGCCGAGGCCTCCCGCGGCCTGGGTGAGGCCATGGTGGGCATCAACGTGGGCGACCTGCCCGCCCCGCACCGCCTGGCCGAGCGCGGCTGGTGAGTCCACAGAAGACCGTCGGCGTGTTCGCCCTCCAGGGCGACGTGCGGGAGCACGCCCACGTGCTCGAGTCCCTCGGCGCGCGCACGCGCCCCGTGCGCCGCCCCGCGGACCTCGAGGGTCTGGACGGCATCGTGCTGCCCGGCGGCGAGTCCTCCGTGATGGACCGCCTCGCCCGGATCATGGGGCTCAAGGACCCGCTCATCGCCGCCCTCCGCGACGGGCTGCCCGCCTACGGCACGTGCGCGGGGCTGATCATGCTGGCCCGCGAGATCCGCAACCCGGCGCCGGATCAGGGCGGGCTCGGCGTGCTGGACGTGGCCGTGCGGCGCAACGCCTTCGGCGCGCAGGTGGACTCGTTCGAGGAGGACCTGGACATCCCCGCGGTCGCGGCGGAGCCGGTGCACGCCGTGTTCATCCGCGCCCCCGCCGTCGTCCAGGCGGGGGAGGGCGTCGAGGTCCTGGCGAGCGTGCCGGCGTCGCGCCTGTCCGTGCCCGCGGCGGAACCGGGGCTCGACGGCGACGCGCGGCTGCCCGTGGCCGTGCGGCAGGGCCACCTGCTCGCCACGGCCTTCCACCCTGAGGTGACCGGCGACTGGTCCTTCCACCGGGCGTTCCTCGCGGGGCTCTGAGCGGCCGGCCGGCCCCGCGCGCGACGGGCGCGGGGCTCAGGCCTCCGCGAGCACCTCGGAGGTGACGCGGACGTCCTTCTGGGGGTCCAGGCCGAGCTCGTCGGCCACGGCCGTGGCGACGGAGGGCAGGGTGAGCGCGCCGTCGTGGGCGTTGAGGCCCCCGGCGAAGCCCTCGTCCGCGGCCAGCGCCGCACGCCATCCGAGGTCGGCGATGCGCTTGATGTAGGGCAGCGTCGCGTTGGTCAGGGCCGAGGTGGAGGTCTGGGGCACGGCGCCGGGCATGTTGGAGACGCAGTAGTAGATCTTGTCCCCCACGAGGTACGTCGGGTCCTGGTGGGTGGTGGCCCGCGAGTTCTCGAAGCAGCCGCCCTGGTCGATCGCGATGTCCACCAGCACCGAGCCGGGCCGCATGGACTCCACCATCTCGGCGGTCACCAGCTTCGGGGCCGCGGCGCCGGGGATCAGCACGGAGCCGATCACGAGGTCCGCGTCCGCCACGGTCTCACCGATGTTCAGGTGGGACGAGGCCAGCGTGCGGATCCGGCCCTGGTGGACGGCGTCCAGCTGCGCGAGCCGCTCGAGGGAGATGTCCAGGACGGTCACGTCCGCGCCCATGCCCGCGGCGATCACGGCCGCCGCCTCGCCGGCCACCCCTCCGCCGATCACGGCCACCCGGGCGCGGCGGGTGCCGGGCACGCCGCCCATCAGCACGCCCGAGCCGCCCTGCGGCTGGAGGAGGTGGTAGGCGCCCGCGGCGGGGGCCAGGCGGCCGGCCACCTGGCTCATGGGGGCCAGCAGCGGCAGGGAGCGGCCGCGGGTGACCGTCTCGTAGGCGATCGCCGTCGTGCCGGCGTCCAGGATCGCCCGCGTGCACGCGGGGGAGGCGGCCAGGTGCAGATAGGTGAAGAGGACCTGGCCGCGGCGCAGGCGACCGTACTCCTCCGGCTGCGGCTCCTTGACCTTGAGGACCAGCTCGGCGCGCTCCCAGAGCTCGTCGACGTCGTCGACCAGCTCGGCGCCGGCGTCGCGGTAGTCCTGGTCCGAGGCGCCGGAGCCGACGCCGGCCCCCGACTGCACGAGGACCTGGTGGCCCGCGCGCACCAGCTCCTGGACCCCGCCCTGCGTCAGGGCCACACGGAACTCGTTGTTCTTCACTTCGGTGGGCACGGCGACCAACATGCGGCGAATCTAGCCCATCCGGCACGTTCCAGCGAGGGCGCGGGGGCCGCTGCGCGATCGCCCATGCATACGTCACCGCGGTGCCCGTCCCGTCATACTGGTGCGGTGACTCCCGCGCTGATCTCCCTCGTGGCCGTGCTCCTGCTCCTGGTGGGGCTGGTGGGCACCGTGTACCCCGTCCTGCCCGGCTCGCTGCTCAACCTCGTGACGGCTCTCGGCTGGGCCGCGCTGCTGGGCTCCCCCGCGTCCTGGACGTTCGGCGTCATCGCGGCCGGTCTCGCCGTGGCGGGGCTGAGCGCGTCCGCGGTGCTGACCGGCCGACGGCTGCGACGTGAACGCGTCACCCGCGGCCCGATCCTGTGGGGGGTGGCCGGCGCCGCCGTCGGGTTCTTCGTGATCCCGGTGGTGGGTCTGTTCCTCGGCTTCGCCGTCGGCCTGTTCGCCTCCCAGTGGGCCCGCACCCGGGACGCCCGGGCCGCCCTGAGCAGCTCGATCGGCGCGCTCACGGCCATGGGCATGGGCATGCTCGTGGAGTTCTGCTGTGCGCTGGGCTCGCTGACCGCCGTGGGCGTGGGCGCCCTGGTGCACGGCCTCACCGCCTGAACCGCCGGAGCCGTCCGTCCGGCGGGACCCCGCGCGCGCCGGACCCTTCGCCGGCTCAGCCGCCGGCGGGCACCCTGCCGGCCTGGGCGAGGGCGGCGAAGCCGAGGACGTGCTCCCGCAGCTCCTGCGCGGCCGCCCGGCCGTCCCCGGCGGCGGAGGCGGCGAGGATCCGCCGATGGTCGGCCTGCAGGCCGGCGCGCACGGCGGGCCAGTCGGACAGCCCGGCCACGGTCTCGGTCACGTAGCCGATGGTCGCCTGGCGCAGGGAGTCCAGCATCATCGCCGTCACGACGTTCCCGCCCAGGGTGGCCAGCCGCACATGGAACTCGGTGTCGAGCAGGTGGAAGTCCTCTTCCGGCAGCGCGGGGTCGTCCATCCGGTCCAGCAGGGTTTCCACCTCGGCCAGGACGGCGACGCTCTCGGGGTCGCCGGAGGTGGCGGCGGCCGCCTGCGCCGCATCGGTCTCGAGGAGCACGCGCGCGGCGACGACGTCGGCCATCGGCAGGGACCGGGTGGCGATGTGCAGGCGCAGCGCCCAGCCCAGCGCCGCGGACGGCTCGGAGACGACGACGGCCCCCGAGTTCGGCCCGGAGCCGGCGCTGGCGCGGATCAGGCCCATGGCCTCGAGCATCCGGGTGGCCTCCCGCACGGACGCCCGGGAGATCCCGAAGCGTTCGGCCAGGGTGCGTTCGCCGGGCAGCTTGTCCCCCACGACCACGGCGCCGGAGCGCAGCTCGGCCTCGAGCCAGTCGAGCACGATGGTGTAGGCGGGGGCAGCGGTCATGGACGGACCTTCCGAGGGGGCGGGGCGGCGACCCGAGGGGGCGGGGCGGCGACCGTCCATCCTACCGACGGACGCCGCCCCGCTCGGGTGGTGCAGGCGGTCAGCCCGCCGCCGGCAGCATCCACGCCAGCACGTTGGACTGCAGGTACACGAGCGTGCACACCGCCAGCAGGAGCACGAGCGACCACACCACCACGCGGCGCAGGATCTCGGACTCCCGGCCCTCCATGCCGACCGCCGTCGCGGCGATCGCCAGGGACTGCGGGGAGATCATCTTGCCCACGACGCCGCCGGAGGTGTTGGCGGCCACCAGCAGGGCCGGATCGGCGCCGATGTTCGTGGCGGCGGTCTGCTGCAGGGTGGAGAACAGCGCGTTCGCGGAGGTGTCCGAACCGGTCACGGCGGTGCCGAGCCAGCCGAGCACCGGGGACAGGAACACGAAGGCCGCGCCCAGGCCGGCCACCCACGTGCCCATGGCGACCGTCTGGCCCGAGAAGTTCATGACGTAGGCCAGGGAGAGCACGATCACGATCGTCAGGGCGGACCAGCGCATGCGGGCGAAGCAGCGGCCGATCTCGGCGAGCGCGTTCCCCACCGAGAGCGGGAACCGGCCGTCGTGGTCGAACCGGGAGTAGACCACGGCCATGATCAGGCCGGCGATCAGCAGCAGCGTGCCGGGGGAGGCCAGCCACTCGAACTTGTACACGGTGCTCGCCAGGGGCGCGCCGGAGGCGTCGACGAGGTGCCCGTCGAGCCCGGGCCACGGGATCTTGGCGGTGGCGGCGTTCAGGGCCGCGGTGATCGAGGGGACCAGCTTGGCCAGGGCGAACACGGCCACGACCACGATGTAGGGCAGCACGGCCATGAAGATCCGGCCGGGGGTGAGGTCCTGCGCCGCCGCGCGGGCGGGGGCGTCGAGGCGCTGGCGGGCCTCCTCGGCGCCCCGCGGCCGCCAGAAGCGCAGCAGCAGGACGGCGGCGGCGAGGGAGACCAGGGAGGCCACGACGTCGGTGAGCTCGTAGGAGAAGTAGGTCGAGGCCAGCCAGATGGCGACGGCGAAGCTCGCGCCGATCACGATCAGTGCCGGCCACGTCTGCCGCACGCCGCGCAGCCCGTCGATGATGAACACGAGCAGGAACGGCACGAACACGGCCACGAACGGGGCCTGGTGGCCGACGATCGCGCCGATGTGCGAGGCGGGGATGCCGGTGAGCGTGCCGGCGGTGGTGATGGGGGTGCCCACGGCGCCGAAGGCCACGGGCGCGGTGTTCGCCAGCAGCACGGCGGTGGCCGCCCGCAGCGGGGGCACACCCAGGCCGAGCACCATGGTGGCCGTGATGGCCACGGGGGCGCCGAAGCCGGCGAGGGCCTCGAGCAGGCCGCCGAAGCAGAACGCGATGAGCACGGCCTGGATGCGGATGTCTCCGCCGCCGAGCGAGTCGAAGATCGCGCGCATGTCGTCGAATCGCCCGGAGAGCACGGTGACCTGGTAGAACCACAGCGCCATCACGACGATCCAGACGATCGGGAACAGGCCGAAGGTCGCTCCCTGGGCGGCGGCCAGCGCCGCCAGGTGGGCCGGCATGTGGAAGCCCAGCACGGCCACGAGCAGGGCCACTACGAGGGCGGCGAGGCCCGACTGCCAGGCCTTGAGGCGCAGACCGAGGAGGGTGGCGAAGAACGTCAGCAGGGGCAGGACGCCGAGCGCGGCGGAGAGCGCGACGCTGCCGGCGGCATCGGGGGTGGGGGTGAAGGTGTGCACGGGGGTCTCCCGGTGGGCGAGGGGACGGGGCGGGATCCGGTCGGGCCGGTGATGGTCGGACCACTGTGGTCAGACCAAGGAGCGTACTGTGAGGGCGGTCACCTCGCAAGCGGCTGGCATGATATGGTCTGACCACTACGGCACCCGTGTGCTGCCGCACCGCACGGCGCCCCAGGCGCCCCGTCCGGAACGGAGACCGGCATGAGAATCGCCCTGTTCGCCACATGCATCGTGGACGCGATGTACCCCAAGGTGGCCCTCGCCACCGTCCGCATCCTCGAGCGGCTCGGCCATGAGGTGGTCTTCCCGCCCGGCCAGGTCTGCTGCTCGCAGATGCACGTCAACAGCGGATACATGGAGGACGCCCTCCCCGTCGTGCGCAACCACGTCCGCACCTTCATGAAGGCCGACTACGACCTCGCCGTCGCCCCCTCCGCCTCCTGCGTGGCCTCGCTCGGCCACCAGCAGCCGGACGTCGCCCGCTCCGGCGGGGACGAGGGGCTGGCCCGCGACGCCGAGGTCGTCGCCTCCCGCACCCTCGAGCTGTCCCAGCTGCTCACGGACGTCCTCGGGGTGACGGACGCCGCGGCCCAGCTCGGCTCCTGGTTCCCGCACACCGTGACCTACCACCCCTCCTGCCACGGCATGCGCCTGCTGCGCCTGGGCTCGCGTCAGGAGGACCTGCTGCGCACCGTCGCGGACATCGATCTGCGCCCGCTGCCGGACGCCGAGGAGTGCTGCGGCTTCGGCGGCACCTTCTCCCTGAAGAACCCGGACGTCTCCGCCGCCATCGCGGAGGAGAAGATCGAGAAGGTCACCGCGTCCGGCGCCTCCCTCTGCACGGGCGGCGACGCCTCCTGTCTGCTCCACCTGGACGGGGCCATGCACCGTCGAGAGGCGCGCGGTCAGGACGGCCGCCCGCTGCGCACCGTCCACCTCGCCGAGATCCTCGCGGCCACCCGGGAGAACCCGCTCGAGGTCGACGGCCCCGTCGAACTGTCCATCCCCACGTCCGCCGGCGTCCGCCGCGGACCGTCCGCCCGTGTCGAGGAGGCCCGCCGATGAGCACCGCACCCACCCGCGTGCGCCTGGGAATGCCCACCGTCCGCCCCGTCCACGGCGAGGGCGAGGTCCTGCTGAAGACCCCGTTCCCCGAGTCTGCCCGCGAGCAGCTGGGGAACGACCAGATGCGCGCCAACATCCGCCGGGCCACCCACACCATCCGTGCCAAGCGTGCCGGCGTCGTCGAGGAGCTGCCGGACTGGCAGGAGCTGCGCGCCGCCGGCTCCGCGCTGAAGCAGTCCGTCATGGCGGACCTGCCCGCGCTCCTCGAACGGCTCGAGTCCGAGGTCACCGCGCGCGGCGGCGTCGTGCACTGGGCCCGGGACGCGGCCGAGGCCAACCGCATCATCACGGAGCTCGTCACCGCCAAGGGCGTGGACGAGGTGATCAAGGTCAAGTCCATGGCCACCCAGGAGATCGGCCTGGACGCCGCGCTCGAGCATGCCGGTGTGGCCGCCGTCGAGACGGACCTGGCCGAGCTCATCGTCCAGCTCGGCCACGACCGGCCCAGCCACATCCTCGTCCCGGCGATCCACCGCAACCGCCGGGAGATCCGGGACATCTTCCTCCGGGAGATGCCGGAGACGGACGAGAGCCTCACCTCCGAGCCGGCCGACCTGGCCGAGGCCGCACGCCGGCACCTGCGCGAGAAGTTCCTGAGCACGAAGGTGGCGATCTCCGGGGCGAACTTCGGCGTCGCCGAGACGGGCACGCTCTCCGTCGTCGAGTCGGAGGGCAACGGCCGCATGTGCCTGACCCTGCCGGAGACGCTGATCACCGTGATGGGCATCGAGAAGCTCGTGCCCACCTTCGAGGACCTCGAGGTGTTCCTGCAGCTGCTGCCGCGCTCGTCCACGGGCGAGCGGATGAACCCGTACACCTCCATGTGGACGGGCGTCACCGAGGGCGACGGTCCCCAGGAGTTCCACCTGGTCCTGCTGGACAACGGCCGCTCCGCCGTGCTGTCCGACCCGAAGGGCCGTTCCGCGCTGCACTGCATCCGCTGCTCGGCGTGCATGAACGTGTGCCCCGTGTACGAGCAGACCGGCGGCCACGCCTACGGCTCGGTCTACCCGGGCCCGATCGGCGCGATCCTCTCCCCGCAGCTCACCGGTGTGGACGCGGGGGAGAACGGCACCCTGCCCTACGCCTCCACGCTGTGCGGCGCGTGCTACGACGTGTGCCCCGTGGCCATCGACATCCCCTCGATCCTCATCCACCTCCGGGACGAGGACGTGCAGGCCACCCACGCCGCCCGGAAGGCCCTGCGCACGGAGAAGGACGCCGCCGGCGGCCCCCTGGCCCGCGCCAAGACGGCGGTGGAGTCCGTCACGCCCTCGCAGATGGACGTGGCGATGAAGGGCGCCTCCGTGGTGATGTCCTCGGGTCGGCGCATGTCGCTGGCCGAGCGGGGCCTGGGGTTGGGCCGGGTCGCGGCCGGGCCGGACCGGGTGCTCGGCTGGCTGCCGGGCATCGCCGGCGGCTGGACCGACGAGCGTGACGTGCCGGCGCCCCCGCGGGAGTCCTTCCGCAACTGGTGGGCCCGCCACAAGGATGAGACCGAGCACCGGACCGCCCTGGACGGCGTCGCAGGGCTGGACCGCCAGGAGGACGAGCACGTCGAGGAGGACGGACGATGAGCGAGGCGAAGGCCGAGATCCTGCGGCGCATCCGCGAGGCGACGGCGGACGGCCCGGTCGCGGACCCGGTGCAGCGCACCTACCGGCGGACCTCCTCCCGGGACCGGGCCGAGGTGGTGGAGATGCTGCGTGACCGGCTGATCGACTACCGCGCCTCCGTGCGGGACGAGACCGAGGAGACGGTGGCCGCGGCCATCGCCGAGCTGCTCGGCCCGGACGCCCGGTACGTGGTGCCGGCCGGTCTGGAGCCGGACTGGCTCCCCGCGGACTCGCGCGGGGCCGGCCGGGAGCGCATCACGGAGCCCGCGGTGGGCCACACGGGGGAGCGGGCCGCGGTCCGCGGCGCCCACGACGGCGAGCGCGAGCCCCTCAGCGTGGACGCGCTGAACGAGGTGGACGCGGTGGTGACGTCCTCGACGGTCTCCTGCGCGGAGACCGGGACGATCTTCCTCAGCGGCCGCCCGGACGAGGGCCGCCGGGCGATCACCCTGGTCCCGGACCACCACGTGTGCATCGTGCCGCTGGACTCCGTGGTGGAGCTCTTCCCGGAGGCGCTGGCCCGCGTGGAGGCGACGGCGCCGATCACCATGATCTCCGGTCCCTCGGCCACGAGCGACATCGAGCTCGAGCGCGTCGAAGGCGTGCACGGGCCGCGCCGCCTGGACGTGATCCTGCTCGACCGCGCTCGCTGACGCGGGCGCGGTATAGCAGGGGATCGAGCGGGTCAGGCCCCCTCGACGACGGCGCCGCCGGCGCGGCCCGTCTCGAGGTGGGCCTGACGCTCCCGCACGCCGCCGTACAGGGCGACGAACAGCAGCGCGAGACCGGCGGTCACGAGCAAGTGTTCGAGCCCGGCGATGCCCGGGATGGCGGCCGAGGTCTCGGCGGGCGTCAGGCGGAAGACCGTGTCGAGGGCGAGGACCACCAGGGTCACGGACCGCCCCCGGCGGAGGCCTCAGATGATCGAGCGGCCCTGGCGGCGGGCCGCGGCCCAGTCGGCGACGAAGCCGCGGGCGATCGCGACGAGGACGGCCAGCACGAGGACGGGCCACATCAGGACGTACAGGGTCAGACCGACGGTCATGCGGATGCTCCTTGCGAGTCGGGGGACGGAGGGATCAGGACACGGAGGCCGAGGCACGCTCGACCTGCGGCAGGTCCTCGGTCGCGGGGTCGAAGTCGCCGGTCACGCGCGCGATCCGGTCGAAGTCGAAGTCCTGGCCGGAGCGGACGGAGAGCCCCCAGCAGACGAGGAAGGACACGGCGTAGGCCACGAGCGAGCCCGTGAGGGTGGCGTAGTCCCGCAGGAAGCCGTAGCCGAGGAACAGCATCACGACCGAGGCGATCGCGCCGACCACGACCGCCGGACGCAGGCCGAAGAAGCCGAAGCACATGATGCCCAGCACGACGCCCACGCCGAGGATCGCGAGGGTCTCCACCACGAACGCCCAGGCGCCCTCGAGCGGGATCCACTCGAAGCGCACGGGCAGGAACACGGCCAGCGCGGCGAGCACGGACGCCGTGAACGCGACGTTGGTGATCCTGCCCCAGTAGAAGGACGCGATCACGGGGAACACGAGGCAGCCCCACAGGGCGCCCACGAAGACCAGCAGGTCGAGGATGTCGAACTTGGCGGTGGCGAAGTACAGGGCCGCCGCCGTCGCCACGATCATGGTGATGCGGCCGATCAGCAGCATGGTCTTCGGGTCGGCGTTCTGGCGGCCGACCGACTGGCCGTAGACGTCCGTCATCACGATCGACGAGAGGGCGGACAGGTCCGAGTCGGCGGTGGAGGACAGCGAGCCGATGATCATCAGGAACGCCAGGGCCACGAGCGCCAGCGGCAGGTGGTCGGCGACCATCTGCGGCAGGAGGTTGTTGACGTCGCCGTCGAGCGGCTCGACGCCCAGGTAGAGCGCCATGACGCCGAGCATGCCGACGCCGATCACGGTGCCGCCGTAGCCGAGGGTGGCCGTGATGAAGGTGGGCTTGATGAGGTCCTCACGCACGGCGAAGAGGCGCTGGGCGATGGTCTGGTTGCCGATCGCGTAGGCCAGCACGGCGGCGATGTACGGCGCCCCCTGGTTCATGAACGCCTCGGAGGAGAAGAAGCTCTGCTGCTGGGCCGTGACGTGGCCGGCCTCGACGCCGGCCTGGAACATGCCCGGGCCGCCCGCGGCGAAGAACACGGCGGGGATGATGATGACGGTCGCGCCGAGCATGGCCATCACCTGGGCGAAGTCGGTGAGCACGGAGGCGCGGAAGCCGGACCACAGGGTGTACAGCAGCACGCCCGCGGCCACGATCAGGATGCCCGCGCCGAAGGACAGCGGGGACAGCAGGGAGATCAGGGCGCCGCCGGCGATGAAGTTGGAGGTCAGGGAGATGACGGAGCCGAGCACGTTGGAGCCGGCCAGCATGAGCTGCGACGAGCGGCCGTGCCGGGCGTACATGACCTCGGCGAGGGTGTGGGCGCGCGGCGCGACCGCGCGGATGCGGCGGCCGAACGGGTAGATGAACAGGATCATCAGGGCGCCCCAGAGGCCGTAGTGGAGGGGGCCGGAGACGCCGTACGTGTAGCCGGCGGTCACGGAGGCGTACATGGAGGCGGCCCAGATCCAGGTGGCCGTCATGGAGGCGGCGGACACGCCGAAGCCGATCCGATTGCCGGCCGTCATGTAGGCGTCGGCGTTCTCCTTCTTCTTGGAGATGGCCACGGACATGATCATGGTCCCGCCGTAGAACAGCGCGACGAGCAGGATCACCCCGATCACGCCGAGCTGGGTCAGGGATGCTGCGTCCTGGGAGGGCGGCATCGGACTTCCTTTCGCACGAGTGACTGTGGACGTCCCGATCCCCCGGCGCGGTCCGGTCAGGGCACGGCTCCGCAGGGCGGAAGGTGGCGTACCGATCACGTCGCGGCCAGGGGGCCGGGGAGGTGGAGGGCATCCCGCCGGGTCCCGAGTCCACGAACGGCGAGCTCTCTGCTCAAGCCATCGCGGTCCCTCGGCCCTGGGCGGCGCTGTCAACACCGGCATCCTGGCGGAACGAGCCCACCCGGATGGGGTGATCATCACATGATCGGCGCAGAAATGGCAAAAACATAGCTCCTTTTCAGCAGGGCGGGGACCATGAGTGCCCGGCGCAGAAGCCGGACAGAATGGGCGGATGACCGTTCCTTCCGGCTCCCCGGCCGCTCCCTCCGCCCCCGCTTCCCCACGACGGCGCCGCGCCCTGGCGGCGGCGCTGGCCGTCGCCGTCGCGGTGCAGCTGGTGGTGCTGTACCTGCCGGGCGAGCAGGTGCCGGAGGCCGGGTTCACCGTGCCCGGACTGGACAAGGCGATCCACGTGGCCGTGTTCGCGCTGCCCGCGTTCCTCGCGGTGTGGCGGGGGCGGAGCGCGTGGTGGGCGCTGCCGTTCGCGGTGCACGCGCCGGTGAGCGAGCTCGTGCAGCACGCGTGGGTGCCGCTGCGGACGGGGGACCCGGTGGATGTCGTCGCGGATCTGGCGGGTGTGGTGCTCGGCGTGGTCGCCGCGGGGCGCCGCCGGATTGGAGGATCGGGGGCGTCGGGCGTATGATGGTCCGGTGCACTCCTGCGGGAGGGCATGACCTGGGGCTATAGCTCAGTTGGTAGAGCGTTTCGTTCGCAATGAAAAGGTCAGGGGTTCAATTCCCCTTAGCTCCACGGACCGTCCCGGTCCGCGATCCTCGAGGTCGCGGGCCGGGACTTTCTCGTGACGGGGGCGTGTGCGCCTGCCCTGCCCTCACCCCCGGGAGGGGGGCCGGCGCTTCCGGGGGGACCCCCCGGGTGTCTACAGTGCCGGGGTACGTCAGCGCGGACGTGATGCGGTCGTGTCACCGCAGGTCAGTCGCGCTTCTGCCGCCCCGCACGGGGCCGTTCGGCCCGGCCCGGGCCGGGAAGGGGACGCCGATGCGCATCAGCGTGCTCACCCACATGCTCCACCCCATTCGTTCGCCCTACGAGGGCGGGCTGGAGATGCACACGGCCATGACCGTGGAGCACCTCGTGCGCCGGGGCCACGACGTCACCGTCTACGCGCGGGAGGGCACCCGGGTGCCGGGCGACGTCGTCGCCGTGCTGCCCGCCGAGGGCGCCGGCCCGGGCCGCGCGGGCGCCCGCGTGCGCGAGGAGGCCGCCCGCCGGGCCTGCGCGTTGATCCTCGATGACGACTCCGACGCCGTCCTGAACAACTCCCTCTCCCCGGCGCCGCTCGAGCTGCTGCGCGCCCGCCCCGTGGTCACCGTCCTGCACACGCCGGCCACGCTGGCGGAGGTGCTGGCTGTCGTCGACGCCCCGGGCTGGACGGCTCCCGAGCACCACCGGTGGGCCTCGGTGTCCGCGTCGAACGCGCTGGCCTGGCAGCATCGGCTGCCGCGGGTGGATGTGGTGCCCAACGGGATCGAGCTGCACCAGTGGGTCTCCGACGCCGTCCCCGTGCGCGGCCGCGCCGTGTGGTCGGGCCGGATCACGGCGGAGAAGGGCCTGCACGTGGCGATCGACGCCGCCCGGATCGCGGGCATGGAGCTGCACTTCGCCGGGCCGATCTCGGACGAGGAGTACCACGCCCGCGAGGTCGTGCCGCGGCTCGGCCCGGACACCGTCTACCACGGCCACCTCGACCACCACGCGCTGCCGCACATGCTCGCCACGGGCGAGGTCTTCCTGGCCACCCCCCTGTGGGCCGAGCCGTTCGGGCTCGCCGTGGTCGAGGCCATGGCGCTCGGCGTGCCGGTGGCCGCGCTGCTCAGCGGCGCGATGGGGGAGATCGTCGCCCCGCAGGCCGGCGCGCTGGCCGTGCACCACACGGCGCAGGAGCTCGCGGTCTCGATCCGTCACGCCCGCCGCAAGGACCGGGGACGCGTGCGTGCGTGGGCCTGCCGGTTCAGCGCGGAGACCATGGTGGAGGGCTACGTGGACCTGCTCGAGCAGGCCGCCGAGGACGCCCGTGACCTCGCCGCCGCCGAGGACGCGTATGGGTTCGACCCGCAGGGGGTCCCGCGCCCGTCCGCCGATGCGGCGGACCTGGAGTCCCTCTGATGGCTCCGGCCCGCAGGCGGGTCCTCTACTACGCCCACCAGCACGGGGCGGGGCACCTGCGGCACGCCGCCGGCCTGGCGTCGACCGGGGCGTTCGACGTGACGGTCGTGACCGCCCACCCCCGGGCGGCCGCACTGCTGCCCGCGGACGTCCCCGTCATCCCGCTGCCTTCGGACCTCGTGCCCGGCCACGAGCAGCCGGCGCGCTCGCCCCTGCACTGGTCCCCGGTGGGGACCGAGATCCGGGCTCGCTTCGACGCCCTCCACGCGGCGGCGCGGCGGGTGGACCCGGACGTGTGCGTGGTGGACGTGTCCGTGGAGGCGGCCCTGTTCCTGCGCCTGGCGGGCTGGCCCGTGCTGCACCGCCGCATGCACGGCGAGCGCACCGACCCCGCGCACGCCCTCGTCTACGCCGAGGCCGACGGCCTCTTCGCCCACTACGCCGCCGAGCTCGAGGTCCCCGCCTGGCGCGCCGCCCACGCGGACCGGGTCGCCTACCTCGGGGTCGCGGACGTCACCGGCCGGCTCGGCACCCGCGCCACGACGACGGCGTCCGCCGGCGCTCCGCGCGTCGCCGTGATCGCCGGGACGGGCGGCGGCGGGGTGCGGGCCGCGGACCTGGCCCGGGCGGCATCCGCCGTGCCGGAGGCGACGTGGGAGGTGTACGGCCCGATCGCCGGGGTGGGCGAGCCGGAGGCGCCGGGCGGGCTCGCGGCGGAGGCGATGCCCGCCACCGTGACGCTGCACGGCTGGGTCCAGGCGCCGGCCCGCCGGGCCGCGGACGCCGACGTCGTGGTGGTCTCGGCCGGGCACAACGCCGTGGTGGACGCCGCCCGCTCCGGCCGCCCCGTGGTGCTCGCCCCCGAGCCGCGGCCGTTCGACGAGCAGCGCGTGTTCGTCCGCGAGATCCACCGGGCCGCGGGCGTGCCGTGGTGCGCGTGGGAGGACCCGGACGCCGACTGGGCCGGCGCGGTGCGCGGCGCCCTCGCGGACCCGGCCGCCGCCGATCGGCTCGCGGGCCTGCTGCTCGTGGCGCCGGACGAGTACCGGCGGCGCTGGGAGGCGGCGATCGAGGGCGCCCTGGGCTGAGCCCCGATCGCCCCCGGCGCGTCGCCCCTCAGTACGCGGCGTCGTCGCGGCGGGCGGCCGTCAGCTCCGCCTCCGTGGGGTGACGCAGCAGCGCGAGCCGCTCCCCCTCGGGGTCCCACGCGATCAGCCCCGCGTCCGCGAACGCGCGCAGCCACCCCTCCATGGCCCATCGGCCGTGCACCTGCCGGAAGCGGCGGGCGTTGACCAGGATGTCCTCGAGGTGGTGCAGCGGCGGGACCATCACCCCGTGGTGCTGGTGGAACGCCTCGGCGGGGCTGAACCGCAGCGTCAGGCCGGCGTCGCGGGCGCGGAAGGCCAGGTCCGTGTCCTCGGCGCCGTAGCCGGTGAAGCCCGCGTCGAAACCGCCGATGCGGGCCAGGTCCGCGCGGCGCAACGCCAGGATCAGCGTCCACACGAGGTGCCACTCGTCCGAAGGGCCGGCGGTCAGGTGCGCGCGCGCCCGGTGGGGCACGGAGAGGCGGCGCAGCAGGGCGTCAGCGCGGTGCGAGGTCAGATCGGCCTCCCCGACGTCGCGGGTCCAGCCCGGCCGCAGGTAGCGGGGCCGGCCCATCACCACGGACCCGGGGTGGGCCGCGACCTCGGTGGCCAGCACGCCGACGGTTTCGGCCGCCGGGATGCAGTCCACGTCGAGGAAGACGAGGATCTCGCCGGTGGCGAGCTCGGCCGCGCGGTTGCGGGCCTGCGCCAGCGGCAGGCCGGCCTCGGCGGACACGTGTCCCACCGTGATGGGCAGGTCCGTGGCCGGGACGCGGCCGTCCGGCTGGCCCATGAACACCACGACCACCTGGTCCGGGCGGCGGTGGGAGCGTTCCAGCCCGGCGATCACGCGGGCCAGGTGCTCGTCCCGGTGCCCCGTGATGACCAGCACGGACACGCCCGGCAACGCCCCGCGCGCCCGGGCGAGGGCCTCGCGGTAGACGGCCACGTGGGCGGCGGCCACGCGACGACGCTGCCGGGCCCGGGCGGCCGGGTCGGCGGGGGCCGTGCGCGCGCGGGCGCGCACCAGCGTCTCGAGCGCGTCGGCGAGGGAGTCGGGGTCCTCCGGGTCGAACGCGGCGAGCGAGTCGGGGGTCAACCAGGCGCCGGACTGGTCCGCGATGTGCCCGATGTCCGCGACGGCCACCGGCACCCCCAGGTCCCGGCACATCTCCACCCAGCCCGAGTGGGTGCCGATGCGGTACGGCAGCACGGACACGTCCACGTCGCGCAGCAGCGCGTGCAGGGCGGGGTCGTCGAGCCGGTCGTGCTGCCACAGCTCGAAGCCGTGGTGGGCACAGCCCGCGCGCAGCGCGGCCAGGGCGTCCTCGTCCTGCACGGTGTCCTGGACCTCCACGGTCACCCGCGCGTCGACACCGCGCTCGGCCAGCGTCCCGACGGCGGCGGCGAGCACCGGCAGCAGCGCCACCGGGGCCACCTGGGCGCGCAGGTCCTTGGCGTGCACCAGCAGGCGGGCGGGGGCGGCCGCGCCGTCGCCGTCGTCGGACGCGTCGGGGGGCAGCGCGCCGGGGGCGTCGTCGTCGCCCTGCGCCACGAGGTCCTCGAGCGGGACGATGTGCGGGTGGGGGACCACGAGGGCGCGCACGCCGTAGTCGCGGGCGAGGGTCGCCGCGGCGCCGGGGGTGAGCGTGAGCACGGCGTCCGCGCGGCCCAGCAGCACGGCCAGGCGGTCTCGGTGGGGGCCCTGGTCCGTCAGGTGCGGGTTCTCGAGGTCGTGCACGGTCACGACGACGGCGCCCCCGTGCGCGTGCTGCGCGTCCAGGGCGGCGGCCAGCTGGGCGGGGCTGAAGTGCTCGAAGCCGAAGTGCACGTGCAGCACGTCCGGGCGGTGCTCGGCCAGCCACTCCGCGTGCAGGGCCCGGGGCGGCCACCACTGGTGCGCGGGCGCGCCCGGCACCGGCGGGTCCGGCAGGAACTCCACGTCCGGCGCGGCGCCCGGGTCGAGGGGGCGGATCGCGCGGGTGTACGGGTGCTGCGCGGGCACGTGCTGGACGGTGATGCTCACGGGGGAGGGCCTCCTGACCTGGGGGATGCGATGCCGCGCGGGCGGCGTGTCCCCGTCCCGGGTCGGGGGTCGCGAAATCTAGTCTGTCAGGGCAGGATCGGAGAATCGGAGCAGCGGCATCCTGTCCGTTCCGGCGCGCCGCCGCGTCGAGGAGCGCCGCCGCAGGTGAAGGGGATCGTGGACGTGGACTCGCAGCCGCAGGGGCGTGTGCTGTACGTGACCGTGGGCGCGCCGGAGCACGGCGTGGTGCGCCATGGCCGGCAGACCGCCGCCGCCCTCCGTCGGGTGGGCGCCGAGGTGGAGCTGCTCACGGCGGAGGACGTCGCGGCGTTCCGGGGCCTCGTGCCCGTGCTGGAGGAGGCGCGCGCGCTGGGCGCCGCCGTGCACCTGGACGTCACGGACGCGCTGTTCGGCCCCACCGCGACCGCCGCTGCGGACCTGCTCGTCGACGTCCTGCCCGAGGGCACCACGCTCACCCTGCACGACATCCCGCAGCCCGCCGAGGGCGACGGCCGCTACCGCCGCCGCGGCGAGGCATACGCGCGGCTCGCCCAGGCGGTGGACGGCGTCGTGGTCTCCTCGCAGCACGAGCGGGCGCTGCTGGCGGACCTGGTGGACGTGGCCGCGGACGTGGTCCCGCTGCCCGTTCAGGACCGCCGGGCCGCGGCCGCCCGCGCCGAACCGGTGGTGCCGGAGAGCATGGCCGGCCTCGACCGGGACCTCGTGCTCTTCGGCTTCGTCTACCCGGGCAAGGGGCACGCCCTCGCCCTGGAGGCCCTCACCGAGCTGCACCGCCAGTGGGGCCCGGACTCCGGGGCGCCGCGCCGGCTGACGGCGCTCGGACCCGTCAGCATCGGGCATGACGACCTCGTGGCGGAGCTGACCCGCGACGCCGAGGCGCGCGGCCTGGAGTTCCGCGTCACCGGGTTCGTGCCGGACGAGTTCGCGGACGCGGCCCTGCTCTCGGCGGGCATCCCGTTCGCGGCGCACCGCAACGTGTCCGCGTCCGGGTCCCTGGCGGCGTGGACCTCGGTGGGGCGGCGGGCGATCGCCTCCGCGGGCCGCTACACGGAGGAGATGGAGCGCCTGCGCCCGGGCACCCTGCGGCTCGTGCACCCGAACGGGTCGCCGGCCTTCGCGCTGGCCGAGGCGATCGCCGAGGCGGTCGAGGACCCCGAGCGCACGTGGCTCGACCCCGCCGTGGACCTCTCGCCCGGGGCCGAGGACTGCGCGCGGATGCTCTTCGACGTGCTCCGCCGCGTGCACAGGTGGACGTGAGCGCTGCCGTCTCCGTGGTGGTGCCCTACTACCGGGCCCAGGCGGACCTCGACCGGCTCACGGCCGCGCTCGCGGCCCAGCGCGGCCTGACCGGCGGGCTGCAGCTCGTGGTGGCCGACGACGGCTCGCCCGTCCCGCCCCGGGTGGACCCGGGCCTGCCGTTCGACGTGGTGACCGTGCGCCAGCCGGACCGCGGGTTCCGCGCCTCGGCGGCCCGGGCGCTCGGGGCGGAGGCGGCCGACGGCGACGTGCTCGCCTTCCTCGACGGGGACATGCTCCCCGAGCCCGGGTACCTCGCCGCGGCGCTGGCGGCGGTGGCCACGGCGCCCCGGGACGCCGCGGTGGTGGGTCGGCGGCGGCACCTGGCCGAGGCCTGGCTGGAGCGGGCCTGGGCGGACGGCTGGCGGCCCGGGGACGAGGTGCCGGAGAGCTCCCGCCTGGCTGAGCCGGCGTGGCTGGGTGACGGGTACCGCGCGACGGACGACCTGCGCCGCGCCGACTCCACCGGCTACCGGTACGTCATCTCGGCCGTGCTCACGATGGCGCGCGAGGTCTACGAGGACGCCGGCGGCTTCGACCCCGCGTTCGTGGGCTACGGCGGGGAGGACTGGGAGCTGGCGCACCGGCTGTGGCGCGTGGGGGCGGCCCTGCGCCACGCGCCGGACGCCGTGGCGTGGCAGGCCGGCGCCGACTTCGGCGGACGCGGCGACACCGCCGAGGCCGCCCGGGTGAAGGCCCGCGAGGCGCTCGTGCTCGCCTCGCGCATCCCCGCGACGACGGCCCGCGGCCACGGCCTGTCCCTGGCCGGCCCGCTGCGGGTCGAGGCGCGCGTGCGGGTGCCGGAGGGCGCGGACGGCGCGGCGGCGGCCGTGGTGGCGGTGGACGCCGTGCTGCGCGCGGCACCGGGGGCGCGGGTCGGCGTCGTGGGCGGCCTCGACGAGGCGGCGGCGCGGGCGCTCGGCGACCCCCGCGTGCGGCTGCTGGGCGAGCCCGACGGCGGCGCGGCGGCGTCCCAGGACCTGCCGCCGACGCCGGCGCGCGGCGACCTCGACGCCGTGCGGTCGGTGCCCGACTGGTCCGTGGACGTGCACGTGCGGCTGCGGCCCGCCGCGGCCGGAGCCCGGCCTGACGCGGACGCCGTCGCCGCGTGGCTGCTGCGCCTGGAACGGGCCGGCGTCGAGCGCGTGGAGGTGCTGGGCGAGCCGGGCGAGCGGGCCGAGCGCGACGTGCTCGCCGTGCTGACGTGCGCCCGGGCGCGGTGGCGGCGTCGGCGGGGCGGGACGGCGCGGGTGTGGCGGGTGCCCGCCTCCCGGCTGGGCTGGGCGCCCGTGGCCGCCGTGCCGGACCTCGAGGCGTGGTGGGGCGGCTGGGGCTGAGCGGGCCGGTGTCCGCGGGGCTGGCACAATCGCGGACAGGACGGAGCACGGGAGGACCGATGAGCGAGCTGGACGAACTGGACTTCGCGGCGCTCTCCGCGTTCCTGGCCTGGTGGTTCGGGACGGCGGGCGTCGACTGGATCCGTCGCGAGGACGGCTGAGGAGAGAGGACGCAGGCGTGCACGAGGACGAGGGACGACGCCGGCACTACGGCCACTTCTACGGGCTCGAGGACCTGCCCGAGGGTGACCTGCTGCTGGTGTGGGGCAACTGCCAGGGCGAGTCGTACCGGCGGCTGCTCGGCGGGGAGCCCGGCACACCGCTGCACGGGGCGGACCTGGTGAGCGTCCGCGTGCCGCCCGCCTTCGAGGCCCAGCCGGACGAGGTCGAGCACCTGGAGCGGCTGCTGCCCCGCGTGAAGGCCCTCGTCACCCAGCCGATCCCGCACGACTACCGGGGCATGCCCATCGGCACGGACCAGCTCGTGGCCCGGTTGCCGAAGGACGCCGCCGTGGTGCGGATCCCCGTGGTGTACGACGTCTCGCGCTTTCCCTGGCAGGTCACCCTCCGCAACTGGAAGTTCGCGCCCGGGGCGGCCGAGCGGCCGGGGGAGGACCCGCCCGTCGTGCCGTACCACGACCTGCGCGTGCTGGCCGAGGCGGCGACGGGCCGTCGTCGGGAGGTGGCGCCGGCGGCGATCCGCGAGGCCGCGGCCGCGTCCGTGCAGGCGCTGCGGGCGCGGGAGGAGGCGAAGGGGACGCTGTCCATGGCGGATCTGGTGGCGGCGGAGCGGGGCGTCGGCTTCTACACCGTGAACCACCCGACCAACATGCTGCTGACCCGCGTGGCCGAGCGCGTGGCCGGGCACCTGCCGGGCGACGTCGCCGTCCAGCCCGTGCCCGCCTCCCGCGTGCTCCTCGGCGGGGTGCGCGCGCCCCTCGAGGCGGTCGTGGTGGAGGCCCTCGACCTCGACGCCGAGCCGACCGAGGACTGGACCGTGGCCGGACAGACCGTCCCGGCCGAGCAGCTGCGACAGACCCACCTGGACTGGTACGCGCAGAACCCGCAGGCCGTGGAGGTCGGGATGCGCAAGTACGCCGACCAGCTGCGGCTGCTGGGCCTCGCGGGCTAGCGCCGGCCCCGGCCACCAGTGGAGGATGGGCGGCACGTCCCGTCTGCCGCGGAGCACGTCTGCGGGGGCGGCCGTACCGTTTCCTTGACCCCGTCACCCCACGGAGGACCACGTGACCGAGCAGTACGACATCCTGATCGTCGGCGGCGGCAACGCCGGCGTGTCCTTGGCCGCCGCACTGCGGCGGAAGCGGCAGGGTCGGGTCGCCATCGCCGACGGCCAACAGCTGCACCGCTACCGGCCGATGCTGAACTACGCGGCGGGCGGGCAGGCGGACATGGCCCGGTTCGAACGGCCGATGCGGGCCGTCATCCCGGACGGGGTCGAATGGATCCCGGACCACGTCGTGGCCGTGGACGCCGAGGAACGGACCGCGGTGACGAGCACCGGGCTGACCGTGGGCTTCCGCCACCTCGTGCTCTGCCCGGGGCTGACCCCGTGGTGGGGTGCGATCGACGGGCTGCGTGAGGCCTACGCCGCCGGATGGGCGGCGAGTGCGCACGTGCCCGAGCACGTGGACGCCGCCCGGGCGCTGCTGTCGCGTGTGGCCGCGGGGGACCGTGTGGTGGCGAATGTGCCGGCTGAGCCCTCCTCGTGCGGCGGCACCGTGCTCAAGGCGCTGTTCCTGGCCTGCGCGGCATGGGAGCGCACGGGGATCCTGCCGGACGTGGACGTCCACCTGGTGACCCCGTACGGCCGGATCCTGGACCGGCAGACCATCGACCCCGCTCTGGCCGAGGCCGTGGCGAGGTACGGCATCCATGTGCACGCCGGCGCAGAGGTGAACGCCGTGGACCACGAGGCCCGCGAGGTGGTGCTCAACACCGGTGAGCGGATCACCGACGTCGCGGCCGCGTACATCACGCCCGTGGTGCGGGCCCCGGAGTTCATCGCCGAGGCAGGCCTGGCGGACGACGGCGAGGCCGGCCTGGCGGCCGTGGATCCCGCGACCCTGCGGCATCCCGTGCACCCGCACGTGTGGGCGCTGGGCGACGCCGCCGCCCTGGGCACACGGCCCTCCGGCGGAGCCCTGCGCCGGCAGGTCAAGATCCTGACCCAGAACATCCAGGCCGCGGACGCGGGGAAGCCGCTCCAGAAGTACGACGGCTACACCGTGATCCCCGTGATGGTCAGCCGGGACGAGCTGGTCCTGGACGAGCACGTCCGCGACGGCTCCGAGGACCGGTCGATCCCCGGCGTGGACCTGACGAAGCCGCGGAAGAGCACGGCGGCCTTCGACCGCCTCGGCCAGCCCCGGATCTACTGGCACCGACTGCTCAAGGGCAAGGTCTGAGCCCAGCGTTCTCGCTGTCGCGACACGTGCGGCGGACGTGCTTTCGTTCGGGAAACGGCGCCCTGCCGGCGACGCCGCCCTCAGTCGTCGCGGCCCCGCACCGGGCGCTCCTCGAGCGTGGTCTGCACGACCCGCCCGCGCTCCCAGCTGTTCGCGCCCGGCACCACGTCCGGGACCGGGATGTCCGCACGGTGGCGTCGCTTGGCCGTGGTGTCCACGCCCACGCGCTCGTCCCGGGCGCGCAGGAGGGCCTCGTCCACCTGGCCGTCGCCGGTGAGGCCCATCATCAGCTGGGGGATGCCGTACGGGAAGTCGTCCCGGTCGTACTGCCAGGTGTGGAACGTCTTCCCGTAGGTGTGGATGAGGTCTTCGAAGTAACTGTGCTCGGCCAGCTCGGGCACCCCGGGGGCGGTGAGGGCGCCGGAGCTCACCTCGTAGTGGTGGCTGTGCCACAGGCGTCGCTCCTCGTCGGGGAGGCTGCGGAACCGCTCCTCGCTGATGATGTACTCGATGCCGATCAGCCGCGCGTCCGGTGCGTTGCGGTCGAAGATCACGCACTGGTGCAGGTCGTGGCACAGGTGAATGCAGAAGTGGCTGGCTTCGACCTGCCGGCCGAGGTCGTCGGCGTAGAAGTGCAGTCCGTTGAGATAGGTGCTCATCGCGCCCATGGGGTACTTCGGCTGGACCAGGCCGGATGCCGCGTCCAGGAGTCGGTGCTTGAGCGGGTGGCCCTTCCCGACGGCGGCCATGAGGGCGATCTTGCGGGCTGCGGTGACAGCGGCCGCGGTGCCCAGTCCGGCGGCGAACCCGAGGGCGGTGGAGGACAGGCGATGGGTGCTCATGGCCCCACGCTAGGAGTGCGGGGCGGACTCGGCCAGGGTGGTGGAGCTGCCGGGGCTGCTCAGGAGGCGGGGACGGAGAATCGTCGACGCTTCTGACCCTTCTGAGTGGGCGCGTGGTCGCCAGAAGGGCCAGAGATGCAGAAGATTCCGGGCGGCCGGCGGGCACGACGTCGGTCCATACGACACGCGACAATGCGCAAAATACATTTGCGCTAATCGCCTATCGACTAAGGCTAGCCCCTCTTGTGCTATTCGCGGGCGGGAGTAATCTCGATTCCAGCAGCACCGCCCCGGCCCGGGGCGGGCCCGAACCGGGAGGATCACGCCATGACCACCGCCGTCCGCACCTGCGCCGCCAGCGCCTGCGCCTTCAACGCCGAGTCGTCCTGCAACGCCCTCGCCATCACCGTCGCCGGCTCCGACCGTACGCCCGGCTGCGGCACCTTCGTCCAGCTCGACGTCCGCCGCCCGGTGACCGAGGGCGCCTCGACCGTCGGTGCGTGCCACCGCCTCGAGTGCACCTACAACGCCGACCTCGCCTGCACCGCCGAGGGCATCGAGGTCACGGACGTGGCCACCTGCGCCACCTACACGATCGACTGACGCCGCCCCTCAGGGGTGGGCGACCCGCGCCGGGATCGCGTCCAGCAGTCGACGCCAGGCGTGCCGGGGGCTGTGATCGAGCCGGCCCGCACCGGGCAGGGCCACGTGCACCGCGGTGGCCTCGCCGTCGCGGACGCGCAGCAGGGTCACTCCAGCTTCGTCCGCGTCGAGGGCGTGGGCGGGGGACTCGGGCAGGGGCTCGGCGTCGACCTGCAACGGGGTGCTCTCGCCCGACAGCAGGCCCAGGGCGACGGCGTCGGCCAGGTCCGCGAGCACCTCGGGGGCGGTGCCCAGCACGTCGTCCGCCAGGTCTGCGAGCTCGGCCTGGTCGACGAGCCCGCGCGACGTGAGCGGCAGGGTGTGGCGGCAGAACACGGCGACGCCGTTGACGTCGTGCAGCAGGATCCGCTGGGTCTCGACGACGCCCACGCGCACCCGCGGGCCGACGTCGGCCACGAGGTCCGCGACGCGACCGCGCAACCCCAGCTCCGCGACCTCGGCCGAGTCCCGGCACCAGCGCAGGGTGCCGAGCAGATGCACGGATGCCAGGCGGGTGGGGACCGTGAGGTCCAGGGCGTCGCGCAGGACGTCCACGCGCACGTCGAGCGGCGCGGGCGTGTGGAACGCGCCGATCGAACCGAGGAGGTTGGGGACGTGGGCGACCACGAGGCGGCCCTCCGCGCTCACGCCGTGGACGGCCGTGGTGAGCGTCTCGCCGGCGCGGAAGGCCGTGACCTCGACGGAGCCCTCGCCGCGGAGCAGCCGCTGGGCCAGCAGCAGGCGACGGGGCGCCACGGGCGGCAACGGATGAGCGGGGTGCGTGGAGGCGTGGGCCATGGGGGTCCTTCCGGCGGGGGTCCGAGAACCAGTAAGGCACACCTCAGTGAGATACGCAAGGTGAGTGTTGTGTATTTGTCGTACGCGGGGCGGTGGGGGCGTGTGGTGCTGGGCTACGGTGACGGGACTCACATGCCGTCGTCGAGGGAGCCAGCCGATCATGACCTTCCGCCCTACCCACTACCGACTCACGACGGCGGCCCTCGGCGTCGCCCTGGCGCTCACCCTCACCTCCTGCGGCACGGCGCAGGATGCGGGCAGCTCATCGGAACCTGCCACCGCCACTGTCGTCGACTCCGCGCTCACACGCATCAAGGAGGCCGGCACGTTGCGCGTCTGCTCCACCGGTGACTATCCGCCCTTCACCGAGCAGACCGAGAGCGGCGACTGGAAGGGCATCGACGTGGACATGGCCCGGGATCTCGCCGAGACCATGGGCGTGGAGCCGGAGTTCGTGAAGACCAGCTGGAAGACACTCATGGACGACTACACGTCGGGGGCGTGCGACGTCGCCGTCGGGGGCATCTCCCTGAACCCGGAACGCGCCGAGCAGGTGTACTTCACCGTGCCCACGCAGGAGGACGGCAAGACGCCGATCACCCGCTGCGAGGACGTCGAGAAGTACGACACCGTGGCGGAGATCAATCAGCCGGGTGTGCGGTCGATCTTCCCGGAAGGCGGCACCAACGAGAAGTTCGCGCGGGAGCACTACCCGCAGGGCGAGCTGCTGACGCACGACAACCTCACGGTGTTCGACGCTCTCGCGGCCGGCGAGGCGGACGTGATGACCACGGACCGCTCCGAGGTGCTCTACATCGACCACTAGTACCCCGAGCTGTGCGCCGCGAACCCGGACGAGCCCTTCGACTACTTCCAGAAGGGGTACATGCTCCCGCAGGGCGACGAGGTGTTCAAGCACTACGTGGACCAGTGGCTGGCCATCGCGCTCAAGGACGGGACGTACGAAGGATTCGCGGAGCCGTGGGTCGGGGACGTGGAGCTGAGCCTGGAGGACTGAGCCGCAAGGGCGATCCCGTCCCCGCTGGGTCGCCGCCCTTGTAGACGTCCGCGGTGGTGACGCGCTTCAGGTCTTCGAGTGCAGGAGTCGTCAGCCGGTGACCTCGAGCTCGAGGCCGAGCACCTCCATGACGGAGAGCACTGACTTCAGGGTGCTCTTGCCGGTGCCGCGCTCGATCTGGCGGACGGTCGCATCCGAGACTCCCGCCAGGTCTGCGAGCTGCTGCTGGGTCAGCAGGAGCTCTTTACGCATGGCGCGGACGCGATCGCTGATCTTCATCAGCGCCGCGGCAGAGGAGACTGCGCGTGTGGTGGCCACGGCTCCAGCGTGGCAGATGAGCAGCTGAAATCCGAAGGATTCTTCGGAATCGGTGACGTTCGACTGCTGCGGTGACGAGTCGACATGGGAAACCGAAGAGAACTTCAGATTCGAGCCTCCGGGGTCGGTCGAAGAGGTGCCGGCCTCCTCATCCGAAGAATTCTTCGGAACCCGGCCCTCAGGCATCAGGCGTGCGACTTTTCAGTGCCAGAATGAGGCCGACTGCCACATCGCTGTGCTCCGAAAGGCTCTGCCACCATGCCCTCTCGCCAGAACCTCTCGAACTTCGTGTGGGGGATCGCGGATCAGCTCCGGGGCGTGTTCAAGCCGAACCAGTACGGCACGCTCGTCCCTCCGCTCACCATCCTGCGCCGCATGGAGGCGGTCATGGCCCCGCACCGGCTCGTTCTCGCGGGATCCCTCGTAGTGATCGAACAGGCTTGGCGGGATGGTCTCGACGGCGGCGAGCACTGACTCGATATCGTCCGGGGTGGGGGTGCGAGAAATCACGAGATGACCCCCTTCGCAGGGCTGCGAGCAGTATCCCTCCAGCCGCGGGCTCTGAAGTGCGGCTGTGGCAGGTGAAGTGGCCGTTCACCCTTCCGACGCGGAAACGCGACATGAGCATTCCTGCTCGACTCTCACATGTCCTCGGCGTGTCGCTCAATGGGTGCGTTGCTGTGCACAATATGCAGTTGAGGGCCTTCTCACCCTTCCTCGACAGACTCTCACTGGCACCCATTTCAGCCGCAAGAGCGCTTGGTTCGAGGCTCGCACATCAGTCACGGAGAGTTTTCTTATGCGCGCTCAGCGACTCCTCCTCTTCCTGCCCCTCCTGCTCGTGGCCACCGGCTGTTCCGGTCAGGAGGGACCGGGGCCGTCTAGCTCCCAATCCTCATTGTCCTCGTCTTCTTCGGCGGTGTCGCTGGGCTGACCCCGTTTCGTAGGTCCAGTCGTTATGAGAGTCGTCCTGTTGCCCGCGGTCGCGGGCAGGGAGACTGGTCAGATCATGACGAACAGC
>NZ_JBEPNB010000011.1:0-51994 GCF_040546065.1 Micrococcus sp. UYEF5 | reverse complement strand
GACCCGGTATGACAAGTACGCGATCATCTACAGGGCCGCTGTGGTCCTGAATGCTGTGATCGCATGGTCAAAACGATTGTCAGACATGCCCTAGGGTCAGGTCATGGGCGCATGGGGCAGAAACGTCTTCCAGAACGACACCGCGCTGGACATCGTGGACGAGGTCCTCGACGGCACCTTCGACCTCGACGAGTTCCGCAAGAACTTCCGTCGCGACGAGGACGAGGGCCACCTGACCGCGAGCCAGGGCGCCGCACTCCTCACCCTCGGGGCGCTCGTGCGGATCGCCCGGAACGAGGACCACGCGGACCTCGAGGCCCTGCTCGAGCACGCGGAGGCGGACGAGGTGGACCTCACCGCCTTCATCGGCCAGTTCTCGGACGAGGACATCGAGACCCTGCGCGAGCTGATCGGCGTGGTCATCCGCGAGCCCTCCTGCTCCGAGCTCTACCAGCTCTGGGAGGAGTCCGGGGAGCTCGAGCAGTGGCTCGAGTACTCCCGCGAATGCCTGCCCTGACCGGCCGGCCGGCCGGCCGGGGTGGACCCGGCTCGGCCGGCCCCGCCCCGGCTCACCGCGCGTAGCGGGTGAGCCGCAGCGAGTTCAGCACCACGAGCACGCTCGAGGCCGCCATCGCGCCGCCGGCGATCATCGGGTTGAGCAGGCCCAGGGCCGCGACCGGGATGCCGAGCACGTTGTAGGCGAACGCCCAGAACAGGTTCATCCGGATGATCCCCAGCGTGCGGCGGCTCAGGTCGAGCGCCTGGACCACCTGGTGCAGGTCGTCGCCCATCACGGTGATCTGCGCGGCCTCGCGGGCCACGTCCGTGCCGGAGCCCATCGCGATGCCCATGTCCGCGGCAGCCAGGGCCGGGGCGTCGTTGACGCCGTCGCCGACCATGGCCACCACGTGACCCTCGGACTGGAGCCGGCGGACCACGTCCACCTTGTCCTCGGGGCGCACGCCGGCCACCACGTCCTCGGCCGGGATCCCGACGGCGGCCGCCACCTGGGTGGCGACGGCGGCGTTGTCCCCGGTCACCAGCAGCGGGCGCAGGCCGAGCTCCTTGAGCCGGGCGATGGCGTCCGCCGAGGTCTCCTTCACGGTGTCCCGCACGGACAGGACGCCCGCCACGCGGCCGCCGACCGCGACCCACACGGCCGTGGCGCCGGCCTGCTCCGCCGCCTCGAACGCGGCACGGTGCTCGGCGGGGATGCCGCCGTCGAGGGCGGTCTCGAGGACGGAGCCGCGGCCGACGGCCACGCGGACCGGATCCGGGCCGGCGGCGCCGTGCGCGCCGGAGCCGAGGGCGCCGTCGTCGTGGGGGAGGGCGACCAGCCCGGACACGCCGCCGCCGGCCGTGGAGGCGAAGTCCGCCACGCCGGGCACGGTCAGGCCGCGCTCCTCGGCGCCGGCCACGATCGCGCGGGCGATCGGGTGCTCGGACCCGCGCTCGACGGCGGCCGCCAGGGTCAGCAGGACGTCGGCGGCCTGGTCCGGCGCCGTTTCGTCAACGAAAGCGCTCCGGGAGGCGCCCGTTTCGGCCACGAAAGCGGGGTCGAGGACGAGCACGTCCGCCAGCGCCATGCGGCCCTCGGTCACGGTGCCGGTCTTGTCCAGCACGATCGTGTCCACGGTGCGCGAGTCCTCGAGCACCTCGGGGCCGCGGATGAGGATGCCCAGCTGCGCGGCGCGGCCGGTGCCGGCCAGCAGGCCGACCGGGGTCGCCAGGCCGAGGGCGCACGGGCACGCGATCACGAGCACGGCCACGCCGGCGCGCAGCGCGGACGGCAGGTCGCCGGTCACGATCATCCACACCGCGAAGGTCAGCACGGCGATCCCGAGCACGATCGGCACGAACACGGCGGAGATGCGGTCGGCCAACCGGGCCACGCGCGCCTTGCCGGTCTGCGCCTCGGAGACGAGCCGCCCCATCTGGGCGAGCGTCGTGTCCGAGCCGACCCGCGTCGCGCGGGCCACGAGCCGGCCCGAGGTGTTCAGGGTGGCGCCGGTGAGGGCGTCCCCGGGGCCGACCTCCACGGGCACGGACTCGCCGGTGAGCAGGGAAGCGTCCACGGCCGAGGTGCCCTCGAGCACCTCGGCGTCCGTGGGCACCTTCTCGCCGGGGCGGATCAGCACGACGTCGCCCGGCGCGAGGGACTCGGCGGGCACCGTGCGCTCGGCGTGGGTCTCGGGGTCGTAGAGGGTGGCCTGGGCCGCGCCCAGGTCCAGGAGGGCGCGCAGCGCGGCGCCGGCCTCACGCTTGGCGCGGGCCTCGAGCCAGCGGCCCAGCAGCAGGAACGTGGTGATGACCGCGGCCGTCTCGAAGTACAGGCTGTGGTGGGCCATCTCCGCCATGGTCCCGCCCACGTGGGCGGTCATGTCCGGCGCCAGGATCAGCTCCACGGCCGAGTACACGAAGGAGACGAGCACGCCCACGGACACGAGGGTGTCCATCGTGGACGAGCCGTGCCGGGCCGCGCGGAACGCCGCCGAGTGGAACGGCCACGCCGCCCACAGCGCCACGGGCGCCGCCAGGGCGAACGCGACCCAGCCCCAGTGCGGGAACTGCAGCGCCGGGACCATGGAGATCAACACGAGCGGCACCGTCAGCACCGCCGCGCCGATCAGGCGCGGCGTGAGCACGTCCTCACTCGGACCGTGGGCCATGTGGTCGTGGTGGTCCACGCCGTCATGGTCCGCGGCGTGGCCCTCGCCGTGGTCGGAGGTGTGCGCGTGCCCGGCGTGTCCCGCGTGTCCCGCGTGCCCGGCCTGGCCGGCCGGCGGGGCGGGACGGCGCACCGTGGCGCCGTACCCGGCCTTCTCGACGGCGGCCACGAGCTCCTCGTCCGACACGCCGGCGGGCGCGGTGACGGTGGCCTGTTCGAGCGGCAGGTTCACGGACGCCGTGACGCCCTCGAGCTTGCCCAGCTTGCGCTCGACGCGACCCACGCACGAGGCGCAGGTCATGCCGGTGACGTCCAGGTCGACGCGGCGGGTGGTCTCGGTTTGCGGGCCGGCCGGGGTGGAGGAGGCGGGGTGGGTCATGGGTCAGGCCCCCACCAGCGTGTAGCCGGCCTCCTCGACGGCGGCGCGCGCGGCGGCGGGGTCGAGGGGGGCCTCGGAGGTGACGGTGGCGGTGGAGACGCCACCGGAGTTCAGGTCCACGTCCACGGCGGAGACGCCGGCGATCTCGCCGAGCTCCTCCTGGACGGAGGCGACGCAGTGGCCGCAAGTCATGCCGGTGATCTTCAGGTCGGTGGTGGTCATCTCGTGCTCCTCGTGCGGTGGTGGGTGGGCGACGGCGCCGGTCAGCGCAGCAGGCGGCCGAGGGCGGCCGTCGCCTCGGCGACCTTCTCGTCGATGAGCTCGGTGCGGCCTTCCGCCTCGGCCTGCACCGCGGCCTCCGCCACGCAGTGACGCAGGTGCTCCGAGGTGAGGTTCAGGCTGAGGGACTGCAGCGCCTTCGTGACGGCGGCGACCTGCGTGAGGACGTCGATGCAGTACACGTCCTCGTCCACCATGCGGTGGAGGCCGCGCACCTGCCCCTCGATGCGGCGCAGTCGAGCGAGGTGCTTCGCCTTGTCCCGGTGCACCTCGTGCGGGGGCCGGTGGCCGTCGCAGGCGTCCGCCGCGGCGGACGGAAGGGGCGAGGCGGCGGCGGGCGCCGTCGTCGTGCTGTCCGTGCTCATACCCCCTGTTCTATACCCCAGGGGGGTATAGGTCAAGGGGTCGGCCGACGCGGGTGCCCTCCTCCGGCAGCGGGGTGGCGGCTTCGCCCAGATCGGCGATCAGGCCGCGGACCTCCAGGTCCAGGGCGTCGCGCACGCCGCGCACCTGCTCGAGGCTCATGCCGCGGATCGACGGCACGGACCACTTCTGCACCTGCGCGCCCTCGGGGATCTCGAACGGATCCGCGCCGTCGAAGAGCACCACGATCTCGGCGGCCCGGAGCACGTCCGGGTCCAGGCCCTTGGTGTACGTGTGGTGCAGCGGGATGCCGATCTCGTTCATCGCCTCGAACGCGGTGGAGATGACCTCGCCGGCGGGCTCCGTGCCGGCCGAGCGGGCCCTGACCTCGCCGTGGGTGCGGTTCTCGAGCAGGGCCGCGGCCATCTGCGAGCGGCCGGCGTTGCCGTGGCAGACGAACAGCACACGCGGGTGGCGGGACTCGATGCTGCCCTGGTTGATCGCCCTGGCGCGCAGGCGCGAGGCGGCATGCTGCACCGAGATGGTCGGCAGCATCTCCGGGTGGCGGCTCGTCGCGGCGAGCTCGGCGTAGGAGTCGAACAGGACCTGACGCGCCGTCGCCTCGTCGGCCACGCCGGGGAAGCGCGCCATCAGCGGCCGGACCTCGCGCTCCAGCACGTGCGCGGCCATCCCGTGCGGCACGGGGTCCACCGGGGCGAGGGTGTCCGGCGCGGCCGTCGTGTCCAGCGGCATGTCGTCCACCGCCGGTGCGTGATCGGCGTGGGGGTCCGGGGGGATGGGGGCCATGATGCGAGTCCTCCGGGGAAGGCGGTCGGCTGAACGCGAGGTGAACGGGTGCCCCCACCCTGCGACGTCGGGTGTGCCGGCGCAAGCCTTGACGGGATCCCTCCGCGCCCGACGACGCTGCTCGCCGCCGTCGTCGGGGCGGTGGCCGACGCCCGGGCCCGGAGCGGGGGTCCGCCGAGGTGGGAGAGAATGGGGGCCATGTCTGTCCGCTCCCTGCTCCCGGACCTCGGCACCCCCGCGACCGGGACCCCCGAGGCCGCCGTCCCCCCGTTCGCCCGGGCGGTGCTGTGGGCGCACGGGGACGACGCGTGGCGGGGCGAGGGCGGCTGGACCGTGCTCCTGGACGGCACCGACCGGCTCCGCCGGCTCTCCGCGCTGTGGCAGGCCGCCGTCGCCGGGCGACCGGACCCGACGGCCCCGCTGCGGGGCTGGATCTCCTCGACCTTCGCCGACGACTCGCCCGAGCCCGCGGTCCTGCGCATCCCCGCGGATCTGCGCCGCGCCACGCCGTCCGGCGTGCGGGACGTGGCCCAGCACATGGACGCGGACGCGCTCGCAGCCGCCGTCGCCGCGGACCGTGGAGCCCGGCTGCTGGCCGACGGCGCGGTGCCCCTGCCCGCCGACGTCGCCGACCGTGCCTGGGACGACGCCGGCTACGCGGCCGGGGTGCGCGAGCTGCTGACGCGGATGGCCGACTCGGGCGGGGAGCTGGCGAAGGTCGTGATCAGCCGCACGATGACCGTCCCCGCGGACGACGCCGACCTGTGGCGGGCGATCGGGGCCCTGCGCCGCGAGTACCCGCAGACCTGGGTGTTCGCCGTCGGCGGGCTGCTGGGCGCCACGCCCGAGGTCCTCGCCACGCGGCACGCGGGGCTCGTGGGCTCGCGGGTGCTGGCGGGGTCCATGCCGCGCGGCGCGGACGAGGAGGAGGACGCCGCGCTGCGGGAGCGTCTGGCCTGTGATCCGCGGCTGGCGGAGGAGCATCGCTGGGCGGCGCGGTCGGTGCTGGACGCGCTGGCGCCCGTCGTCGACCTCGCCGATGACGACCCCGCGCCCACCGTCCTGACCCTGCCGAACGTGCACCACCTGGCCACGTCCGTGCGCGGCCGGCTGCGGGATGGGCGGGGGACCGTGCTGGACGTGGTGGCCGCGCTGCATCCGACGGCGGCCGTCGGCGGGACCCCCACGCCGGACGCGGTGAGGGTGATCGCGGAGGTCGAGCCCGTGGACCGCGGCCGCTATGCGGGCCCGGTCGGGTGGCTCGACCAGGACGGCGACGGCGAGATCGCCCTGGCGCTGCGCTGTGGCCAGCAGGTGCCCGGCGGGGTGCGGCTGCAGGCCGGGGGCGGGATGGTCCCGGGAGCGGTGCCCGAGGAGGAGGTCACGGAGATCCGGGCCAAGTTCCTGCCGATGCGCCGAGCGCTGGGCGTCGCCGAGGACTGAGGCCTCCCGTGCCGGGCCCCCCGTCCGCGTCACCCACGCTTTCGTGTAGGAAACGGCGGCGTGTCGCGGTGCTTTCGTGTGAGAAACGGCGCCGCACCTCGGAGTCGCGTGGGCGGCGGGGGAACGGCGCCCCGGAGCGTTCACACCGTTTCTCGAACGAAAGCGTCCTGGGGCCCGCCGTTTCCCGAACGAAAGCGTCCGGGGAGGCGAGAAGACCCGCCGGCCACGGCCCCTCGCGGGGCGGGCCGACGGGTCGTCGCGTCGGTATGGGGGATCAGGCGGCGACGGCCATGGCCTCGTGGGCCGGCGTCGCGGCCTGGAGGCGGCGGGTGGCCTCGCGCTCGGCGAGGGCCGGCAGGAAGGTGGTGATGCGGGCGCCGCGCTTGAGGTCGGCGACGACCTCGCGGACGACCGAGCGGACGGTCTCGGCGGTGACGGTGCCCTCGAAGCGGCGGAGGAGGGTCTCCTCGACGCGCTGGAGCACGTGGCGTTGCATGAGGGGGCTCGGGGCGGTGGGCAGGTGGTGGCTGGTCGTGTTGATGCTCACGGTGAGCACCTCCTTTGGTTGCCGGACCACGAGTCCGGCGGATCGTCGCGGCGGGGCCGCGGGTGATGAGTTCGGTGGAGTCCCGACCTCGCGTTCCGTAAACGCTAGGTGAACTGCTTGTGAACAAGTTTACAGATTTCCTCCCGGAGTGCAACTCCGTGTTCACCAACGTGACCTGTGACACCCTGTCGCGCATGCCTGCATGGCGCGAAATCAGCGCAATCATGCGGTTCTCGGATCGAGGTGCCACGAGCGGCAGGCGAACAGCAAGATGAACAGAAGGTGAACGGCACCGTTCATCTCGGCCCCCTGCCCCTCCGCCCGGCCCGGTGCGAGGCTGGGACCATGCGCCCCGACTGCCACTCCGCCCCGACCTCCGCGGCCGCCCTCGCCCGCGAGGCCGTGATCCTCGCCGGTGCCGGTGCGGCGATCCTGCTCCAGGTGGCGCACCGGCCGGTGGGGGCCGGCGTCGCCGTCCACTCCCGGTTCACCGAGGACCCGATGCGCCGGCTCCGCCACACGCTCGCCTACATCTACGCGGTCACCCTCCCCGAGGCCGCGCCGTTGCGCGACGCGGTCGTCGACCGGGTGCGGGCGGCGCACCGCCCGGTCCGCGGGCTCGACGCCGGAGGCCACCCCTACGACGCCGCCGACCCGGACGCCCAGCTCTGGGTGGCCGCCACCCTCTATGCGATGGGGGAGCAGGTGCGCCGCCGGATGTGGGGCGCCCTCGACGCCGAGGACGCCGACCGCCTCTACCGCGGGTACGCCCCGCTCGCCACGAGCCTCGAGGTCCCCGCCTCCGCCTGGCCGGTCGACCGCGCGGCGTTTGCGGACTACTGGGACGACCGGGTGGCCCGGCTCGAGGTCACGGACGACGCGCGGCGGGTCGCCGCCGACCTGTTCTCCGGCCAGGGCGTCCCCGCGCCGCTGCGGGCGGCTATGCCCCTGGCCCGGTTCGTCACCGCCGGTCTCCTCCCAGGCCGCGTGCGCGCCGGCCTCGGCTGGTCCTGGACTGGGCGGGACTCCGTCCGGGAGGCACGCCTCTGGGGGCTGGCGCGCACCCTGTACCGGCCGCTGCCGGCGACGGTGCGCGGCGTCGTCGTCCGCTGGGTCCTGCGGGGGCTGCCCCGGACGCGAAAGCCGCGCGGCGCCGTCGACGTGGAGGCGACCCGCCGCGAAGTCCGCCCCGTCTGGGAGAATGGTGCCGATGTCTGACTACCAGCCCCGCCGCCCCGGATCGAAGCCCACCCCGAACCGCCAGAGGGACCGCGCCGGCAAGCCGGCCCTCGGCCGCCCCGAGCGCGGCCTGATCGACGAGTCCGAGGCGCGCCAGCTCGCCGAGGACCGAGAGCGCATGCGCCGCGCCGGCGTCGGCCACCAGCTCTCCGCGCCCAAGCGCCGCGAGGCCGCCACCGCCGAGCGCCCCCAGGTGATGCCGAAGACCGAGGGCTGGACCCAGCCGATGGGCCCGGACGGCCGACCGCAGCTGCAGTTCAAGCAGCCGCGCGTCTCCCAGCCGCCCACCCACCTGGCCGACCTCACGCTGAAGGAACGGCAGGAGAAGGCCAAGGAGATCGGGCTGCCGGCGTTCCGCGCCAAGCAGCTCTCGGTGCACTACTTCGAGCACTACACCACCGATCCGGAGCAGATGACGGACCTGCCCAAGGACAAGCGGGAGGCGATCGCGGAGGCGTTCTTCCCGCCGCTGCTCACCGAGGTCCGGCGCATGGAGACCGACCGCGGGGACACCGTCAAGTTCCTGTGGCGGCTGTTCGACGGCGCTCTCGTGGAGTCCGTGCTGATGCGGTATCCCGGCCGCGTGACGCTGTGCGTGTCCAGCCAGGCCGGCTGCGGGATGAACTGCCCGTTCTGCGCCACGGGCCAGGCCGGGCTGACCCGCAACATGTCCACGGCGGAGATCGTGGAGCAGATCGTGCTGGCCAACCAGGTGATCGCCCAGGGCGGACTGGGCGGCAAGCGCAAGGATGGCGGGCACGACGCCGACCGCGTCACCAACGTCGTGTTCATGGGCATGGGTGAGCCCCTGGCCAACTACAAGCGCGTGATGGCCGCCGTGCACCGCATGGTGGACCCCTCGCCTGAGGGCCTGGGCATGTCCGCGCGGAACATCACGCTGTCCACCGTCGGCCTGGTGCCGGCCATCCGGAAGCTGGCCGAGGAGGGCGTGCCGCTGACGTTCGCGCTGTCCCTGCACGCGCCGGACGACGAGCTGCGCGACGAGCTGATCCCCGTGAACTCACGCTGGAAGGCGGACGAGGCGATCGACGCCGCGTACGACTACTTCGTGGCCACCGGGCGCAGGGTGTCCATCGAGTACGCGCTCATCAAGGACATGAATGACCACGCGTGGCGCGCCGACCTGCTGGCCAAGAAGCTCAACGCCCGGGGCAAGGGCTGGGTGCACGTGAACCCGATCCCGCTGAACCCGACGCCGGGCTCCATCTGGACCGCCTCGGAGAAGGACGTGACGCGCGAGTTCGTGGACCGGCTCAACGCCGCCGGCATCCCCACCACCCTGCGCGACACCCGCGGCAAGGAGATCGACGGCGCGTGCGGCCAGCTGGCGGCCGAGGACGTCGACTGACCTGCCGAGGCCCCGCGCGCGGCGCCCACCGGCCCGTCCTCGGGCAAGCCGCGGGGCCGGCGTCGGGGAGCGCCGTCAGAAGCGGACGGTCTCGCTGTCGCCCGGCTCGGCGGTCCCGCCGGTGACCTTGGCCTTGACCAGCTCGACGGCGGTGGCCACCGCGCCCGGGGACTCCCAGAACTGGGCGGTCTGCACGTCCACGCGCACGAGCACGATCTGCGGATCCTCGGGGCTCGAGCCCTCACCGAAGAAGGCCTCGGTGGCCGGGTTCCAGAACTCCTTCTTGCGCGCGTCGTCGCGGACGAGCTGACCGTGGCCCGCGAGGGAGGCCCAGAAGTCCTTGTCCTGCACGGCGACGTTGACCGGGCGCTGCGGAGCGTCCGCGGCGACGTCGGAGGTGGCGCGCGTGAGGAACCAGAGCGTGCCGCCGTCCTCGGCCTGTTGCAGGCCCATCGGGCGGGTGACGAGCGTGCCGTCCCGCTCAGCGGTGGTCAGCATGCAGACGTTCACCTTCGCGAGCTTCTCGAGCAGACGGGCGCGGGGATCCTGGGTGCCCATGGCGTGACTCCTTCGTCGTCGGGTGCCGGCGCCCTGATGTGGCCACCGGCTCGTACCACCGACCCTAGGCACGGCCAGGCGGGTCCTGACCAGCGCTCAGCGGCGCACAGCCGCGGCGAGCCAGTCGACGGCGAGGGCGTAGCCCTGGACGCCCGCCCCGGCGATCACGACGTCGGCGACGGCGGAGACGTGCGAGTGGTGCCGGAACGCCTCGCGCCGGTGGACGTTGGAGATGTGCACCTCGGCGATCGGCCGGTCGACGGCGGCGAGGGCGTCGCGGATCGCGATGGAGGTGTGCGAGTACGCGGCGGGGTTGATGAGGACGCCAGCGTGGGAGGTGCGGGCCTCCTGGATCCAGTCGATGAGCTCGCCCTCGTGGTTGGACTGTCGGAAGTCCACGGTCAGCCCGTGCTCGGCCGCGCGGGCCTCGGTGAGCGCACGGACGTCGTCGAGGGTGGCCGTGCCGTAGACCTCGGGCTCGCGGGTGCCGAGCAGGTTCAGGTTGGGGCCGTTGAGCACGAGCAGGGGCAGGGCGGTAGTGGCGGTCATGCGGTCAGTCTAGGAAGCGACGACGACGGCTCCCGTCTCGGCCACGACAGTGCGTGGAAGGCGCCCGTTTCCCGAACGAAAGTGCCGGGACACGCCGCCGTTTCCCGAACGAAAGCGGGGTGGGGCGGAATAGGTGCCGCGGGGCGTCCGTTGTGGTCGGCAGGACGATCGCCGGCGTGAGCGCGTCGGCCCCGCTGACGAAAGGACCCACCGTGGCCACCAAGGACCTGACCCTCGAGGAGTTCGGCTCCACCGTCGCCGAGAACGACACCGTGCTCGTGGACTTCTGGGCCGGCTGGTGCGGCCCGTGCCGCCAGTTCGCCCCCGTGTTCGAGGCCGCCTCGGAGAAGCACGAGGACGTCGTGTTCGCCAAGGTCGACACGGAGGACCAGCAGCAGCTGGCGGCGATGGCCGGCATCACCTCCATCCCCACGCTCATGGCCTTCCGCGGCGGTGTGCTCGTGTTCTCCCAGGCCGGCGCCCTGCCGGGCACCGCGCTCGAGCAGCTGCTCGACCAGGTCAAGGGCCTCGACATCGCAGAGGTCCGCCGCCTGGCCGAGGAGCAGCAGGGCCAGCAGGGCGACGCCGAGCCGGGGCAGGACGAGGCCGTGCAGTCCACCGCCGCCCACCTCGACGACGTCAACGGCCGCTGACGGCCCGCGCGGCGTCGCCGCGCCGGCCGCTCACCGCGGGTCGAACGCCCCCTGCTGCCACTGCTCCACGAGCCACGGGCTGAACGCGCGGGGCACGGCGGCCAGGGCGGCGGTCAGCTCGGCCGGCTCCACCCAGCACCACTCCGCGACCTCGTCCCGCTCCGGGGCGGGGTCGCCGTGCATCCGGGCCCGGAACACGGGGCAGACCTCGTGCTCCTCCATGCCGGAGGCGTCCACGGCGCGGTAGCGGAAGTCGGGCAGCACCTCGACGACGTCGCGCACCGGGACGCCGAGCTCCTGCGGGGCGCGGCGCAGCACGGCCTCCGCCGGGGACTCGCCGGGCCCGGGGTGCCCGCAGAACCCGTTGGTCCACACCCCGGGGAACGCCTTCTTCCCGAGTGCGCGGCGGGTCAGCAGGAACCGTCCGGCGTCGTCGTAGACGTGGCACGAGAACGCCAGGTGCAGGGCCGTGCCGCCGTCCTCGGTGCGGCGGTGGACCGTGGCCTTGGCCTCTGTGCCCACGGCCTCGCCCGCCGGGGACAGCAGGACCACGCGCTCGACGTCGTCGGGGCCTGCGGCCGGGACGTCCGAGGCCGCCATCCACGGTCGGACGACGGGGGAGGGGCGGTCGTGCGGGGAGGGCGTGGCCGGGGTCTGCATGCCTCTCAGTGTGGCAGGCGAGCCGGGCCGCCCATCAGATGTGGGCCACGTCACCTCGGCCCGATCCCGACGGCCGGGCGTGGCTAGAGTGCTGAGGTCGGCGCCACACCCCGGCGCGTCCCACGTCACTCCAGGAGAGCATCCCATGGCCTTCGCCGCCCTGTCCCGTTCCGCCCGTCTTGCCGGCCTGTCCGCTGCCGCGCTGCTGGCCCTCACCGCGTGCGGCGGTCAGGACTCGTCCGACGCCGACGCGTCCGCCTCGACGACGGCGCCCGCCTCCGCGTCCACGCAGGGTGCGGAGTCCTCGTCCGCCTCGGCGTCGTCGCTGTCCGCGGCCCCGGCCGACTACGAGGCCGGCACGTGCTTCACCGCCCCGCTCGGCGCGCGTGACCTGTCCTCCTTCGAGACCACCGACTGCGAGGGCGCCCACACCGCGGAGTACCTGTGGGCCGTGCCGGCCGTGGCCGAGGGTGAGGAGGCCGACCCCGCCGCCGCCCAGACCTGCACCGCCCAGGCCCAGCGCCTGAGCGAGGAGAAGGAGGACCAGCTGAACGGGGCCGTCCTGACCTCCTCCGAGCTGGGCAACTACGGCACCGACGAGAAGCACTGCGTCGTGTACGGGGTCTCCGGTGAGTGGGAGGGTCAGATCGTGGACCCGGAGATCACCCTGGAGACGGCGTCCGCCGACGCCTGATCCCGCCGGCGGCCCCGTGCGTCGTGAGATCGCGCCGCCCGGGACCGCCGCGGATGGACGCGGGACCGGCGCGGCCCGTAGTGTCTTCTGCGTCCAGAAGTTAGACGGTCGAACAGGTGCGGCGGTCGGTGCCGCGTCGTGTCCGCCACCGAGGAGGCGCCATGGGTGAAGCGAGGACGGGCGGCGAGGCCGCGCTCTCCGGGGTGACCGCCGAGCTGGACGCCGCGCTCCGACACGCCGCGGCCCAGGCGCCCGGATCCGCCGCCTTCGCCGAGCTGCTCGACTCGCTCCACGTCCATGTGGGCGCCGGCAAGCTCATCCGCCCCCGTCTCGTCGAGCTCGGCTGGCGCCTGGCGACCGCCGACCCGGTCCCTCCGTCCGGCCGCGCTGCCGTCGACCGACTCGGGGCCGCCTTCGAACTGCTGCACACCGCGCTGCTCGTCCACGACGACGTCATCGATCGGGACGTGCTGCGGCGCGGCCAGCCCGCCGTGCACGCCTCCGCCCGGCACCGCCTCGAGGCCCGAGGGGTGCCCGCCGCGGACGCCGCCCACGCCGGGGTCGCCGTCGCCCTCATCGCGGGGGACGTCCTGCTCACCCAGGCGTTCCGGCTCGCCGCCACCTGTGCCGCCGACACCGCCCGGGCCGCCGAGGCCGCCGCCGTCGTCTTCGACGCCGCCGCCGTGACTGCGGCCGGCGAGCTCGAGGACGTGCTCCTGGGGCTGTCCCGCCACACCGGTGAGGAGCCCGATCCCGACCGCATCCTCGCCATGCAACGGCTCAAGACGGCGCACTACACGGTCGGCGCGCCCCTGCGCGCCGGCGCCCTCCTGGCCGGGGCGGATCCCGACCTCGCCCGGGCGATGGGCGAGGCCGGCGCCGACCTCGGCGCCGCCTACCAGGTGATCGACGACGTCCTCGGCGTGTTCGGCGATCCCGGGGAGACCGGCAAGTCCGCCGACGGCGACCTGCGCGAGGGCAAGGCCACCGTGCTCACCGCCCACGGCCGCCGCATCCCCGCCGTCCGCGCCCTGCTCGACGCGGGCCCGGCCACCCCCGCGGACATCGAGGCCGCCCGCCGCGCCCTCGAGGCGGCCGGTGCCCGGGAGCACGCCCTCGACGTCGCCGCCGAGCTCACCGTCCGCGCCCGCGAGCGCATCGCGGCCCTGCCCCTGGACGAGACGGTCCGGGCGGAGTTCGCCGACGCCTGCCACGCCGTGCTGACCCGGAGGTCCTGAGATGGCCGCGCCCACCCCGAGCCCTGCCGCGCTGTACACGCGGACGGCCCACACCGCAGCGGCCCAGGTGATCCGCCGCTACTCCACGTCCTTCTCCTGGGCCTGCCGCACCCTGCCCCGGCAGGCACGCCAGGACGTGGCCACGATCTACGCCATGGTCCGCGTCGCCGACGAGGTGGTCGACGGCGTCGCGGTGGCCGCCGGGCTCGACGAGGCCGGGGTCCGCGCCGCCCTGGACGACTACGAGCGGGCGTGTGAGGCCGCGATGGCGTCGGGCTTCGCCACCGACCCGGTCCTGCACGCCTTCGCCGACGTGGCCCGTCGCCACGGCATCACCCCGGAGCTGACCCGTCCCTTCTTCGCCTCCATGCGCGCGGACCTGGGGATCCGCGAGCACGGCGCCGAGTCCCTGGACGCCTACATCCACGGCTCGGCCGAGGTGGTGGGGCTGATGTGCCTGCAGGTCTTCCTCTCCCTCCCCGGCACGCGGGCCCGGACCCCGGGCCAGCGGCAGGAGCTGCGCGCGCAGGCCTCCCGGCTGGGGGCGGCGTTCCAGAAGGTCAACTTCCTCAGGGACCTGGCCGCGGACCACCACGAGCTGGGCCGCACTTACCTGCCCGGTGCCGCACCGGGCGTGCTCACCGAGGCCCGCAAGGCCGAGCTCGTGGCCGAGGTCCGCGCCGACCTCGACGCCGCCCTGCCCGGCATCCGTGTCCTGGACCCCGGGGCCGGGCGCGCCGTGGCCCTGGCGCACGGACTGTTCGCGGCCCTGGTGGACCGGATCGAGGCGACCCCGGCGGCCGAGCTGGCCCACCGCCGTGTCCGGGTGCCGGACCATCAGAAGGCCCGGATCGCCGCCCGCGTCCTGGCACGGGGCCGCCGGGGAGGCCGCCGATGAGCGCCCGGGACACCGCTCTCGGCCCGCGCACCGTGGTGGTGGGCGGCGGTTTCGCCGGACTGGCCACGGCGGGCCTGTTGGCCCGCGACGGGCACCGGGTGACGCTGCTGGAGCGCGGCGCCGTCCTGGGCGGCCGTGCCGGACGCTGGTCTGAGGCGGGGTTCACCTTCGACACCGGGCCCTCCTGGTACCTGATGCCCGAGGTGATCGACCGCTGGTTCCGCCTCATGGGGACCTCCGCCGCCGAACGGCTGGACCTGCGCCGTCTGGACCCCGGCTACCGGGTGTACTTCGAGGGGCACCTCCACGAGCCCCCCGTGGACGTGCGCACCGGCCACGCGGAGACGCTGTTCGAGTCCCTCGAGCCCGGCGCCGGGCGCCGGCTGCGGGCCTACCTCGACTCCGCGTCCCGGATCTACGGGCTCGCCAAGGAGCACTTCCTCTACACGGACTTCCGCCGGCCGGCCGCCCTGGCCCACCCGGACGTCCTGCGCGCCCTGCCGGCCCTCGGGCCCCAGCTGCTGGGGGGCCTGCGCTCCCACGTGGCGGCCCGCTTCCAGGATCCCCGGCTGCGCCAGATCCTGGGCTACCCGGCGGTCTTCCTCGGCACGTCCCCCGACCGTGCCCCCGCCATGTACCACCTGATGTCCCATCTGGACCTCGCCGACGGCGTGCAGTACCCCCTCGGCGGGTTCGCGGCCCTCGTGGACGCCATGGCGGAGGTCGTGCGTGAGGCCGGTGTGGAGATCCGCACCGGGGTCGAGGCGACCGCCGTGGAGGTCGTGGACCGTCCCGCCCCCGCCGGCCGCCTCGGACGCCTGGCCGCCCGCCTGCCCAGGCCGGGAGCAGCCCGCGGGGACGAGGGCCGACGTCGCCGCCCGGGCCAGGTGACCGGCGTCGCCTGGCGGTCCGACGACGGCGCCGCGGGACGCCTCGACGCCGATGTGGTGGTGGCCGCCGCGGACCTGCACCACGTGCAGACCCGTCTGCTGCCTCCCGGCCGGCGCGTCGCGGAGTCCACGTGGGACCGGCGCGACCCCGGTCCCTCCGGCGTGCTCGTGTGCGTGGGGGTGCGCGGATCCCTGCCCCAGCTGGCCCACCACACCCTGCTGTTCACGGCGGACTGGGAGGACAACTTCGGGCGCATCGAGCGGGGGGAGGACCTCGCCGCGGACACGTCGATCTACGTCTCGCGCACCTCCGCCACGGACCCGGGCGTGGCCCCGGAGGGCGACGAGAACCTCTTCATCCTCGTCCCGGCCCCCGCCGAGCCGGGGTGGGGGCGCGGCGGCATCCGGGTCCGTGACGGCCAGAGCTGGCGGGTGGACCGCGCCGGGGACGCCCAGGTGGAGGCCGTGGCGGACCGGGCCCTCGATCAGCTGGCCCGCTGGGCCGGGATCCCCGACCTGGCCGAGCGCATCGTGGTGCGGCGCACCTACGGGCCCGGTGACTTCGCCGCGGACGTGCACGCCTGGCGGGGTTCGCTGCTGGGCCCCGGGCACACGCTGGCGCAGTCGGCCATGTTCCGCCCCTCGGTGCGGGACGCGGACGTGGCCGGCCTGATGTACGCGGGCTCCTCGGTGCGCCCGGGAATCGGGGTGCCCATGTGCCTGATCTCCGCCGAAGTGGTCCGGGACGAACTGCGCCACGACGCGCGCAGGGCCCGGCCCGCGGGCCCCGGGGGGAGCGGCACATGATCCGCACCCTCTTCTGGGCGTCCCGGCCGGTCAGCTGGGTGAACACGGCCTACCCGTTCGCCGCCGCCGCGATCCTGACCGGGGGGCTGCCCGCGTGGCTGGTGGTCCTGGGCGTCGTGTTCTTCCTGGTGCCCTACAACCTGGCCATGTACGGCATCAATGACGTGTTCGACTTCGCCTCGGACCTGCGCAACCCCCGCAAGGGGGGTGTGGAGGGCTCCGTGCTGGGCGACCCCGCGGTGCGCCGCCGGGTGCTGGCGTGGTCGGTGCTGCTGCCCGTGCCGTTCGTGGCCGTGCTCGCGGGCTGGTCCGCCGTGCGGGGCGAGTGGGCCGCCGTGCTGGTGCTCGCGGTGAGCCTGTTCGCGGTGGTGGCGTACTCCTGGGCGGGGCTGCGGTTCAAGGAGCGGCCCTTCCTGGACGCCGCCACCTCCGCCACCCACTTCGTCTCCCCCGCGGTCTACGGCCTCGCGCTGGCCGGGGCGACCCCCACGCCCGCCCTGGCGGCGCTGCTGGGGGCGTTCTTCCTGTGGGGCATGGCCTCGCAGATGTTCGGGGCGGTGCAGGACGTGGTGCCGGACCGGGAGGGGGGCCTGGCCTCGGTGGCCACCGTGCTGGGCGCTCGGCGCACCGTCCTGCTCGCCGCCGGCCTGTACGCGGCGGCGGGCCTTCTGCTGCTGGCCACCGACCCGCCGGGCCCGCTCGCGGCGCTGCTGGCCGTGCCCTACGTGGTGAACACCCTGCGCTTCCGCCGCATCACGGACGCCACCTCGGGCGCGGCCCACCGCGGCTGGCAGCTGTTCCTCCCCCTGAACTACGTGACCGGCTTCCTCGTGACCCTGCTGCTGATCGGGTGGGCGCTGACCCGGGGGGCGGCGGCATGATCTACCTGCTGGCCCTGCTGGGTGTCATCGGCTGCATGCTGCTGGTGGACCGGCGCTTCGAGCTGTTCCTGTGGCATCGCCCGCTCCCGGCGCTGCTGGTGCTGGCCGCCGGGGTGGCCTACTTCTTCGCCTGGGACCTGTGGGGGATCGCCGAAGGCGTGTTCCTGCACCGGCAGTCGCCCTACATGACCGGGGTGATGCTCGCCCCCCAGCTGCCCCTGGAGGAGGGGTTCTTCCTGCTCTTCCTCAGCCAGATCACGATGGTGCTGTTCACCGGGGCGCTGCGCCTGCTGCGCGGCCGGCGAGGTGACGCCCGTGCCGCGACGCCGGCCGATCCGACCGACGGGGGCAGCCGGTGACCTTCCTCGACCTCGTCCTCGTCTTCGTGGGCTTCGCCCTGGCCGTGCTCGTGGGCGCCGCCCTCGTCGGCCGCGTGCGGGGCGAGCACCTGCGGGCCGTGGCGGCCACCCTGGTGGCCCTGTGGGCCCTCACGGCGGTCTTCGACAACGTGATGATCGCCGCGGGGCTCTTCGACTACGGCCATGAGCTGCTGGTGGGTGCCTACGTGGGCCAGGCGCCCGTGGAGGACTTCGCCTACCCGCTCGGCTCCGCCCTGCTGCTGCCGGCGCTCTGGCTGCTGCTGACGAGCCGTGGTCGTGCCGGTCGGCGCGGCCCTCGGCCGGGACGCCGCCCCCACCCGGACGATCGCTGACATGCTGCCGCTGATCCCCGCAGACCTGTTGCGCGCGCTCGGCCTGATCCTCGTCCCGGTCGCGGCGGTGCACGCCGGATGGCCGTCCGCGGCGGCGATGCTGCTCGTGTTCGGCTCCCAGTGGCTCACCCGCTGGCTCGCCCCGGGCGGCGCCCTGGACTGGGCCGCGCAGGCGGTCCTGCTGCTGGCCGGGTGGCTGAGCGTCATCGGCCTCTACCCGCGGGTGCCGTGGCTGGACCTGCTCGTGCACGCCGCCGCCTCCGCCGTGGTCGCCTGTCTGACGGCACTGGTGGTGGGGGCATGGCTCCGGCGTCGGGGGACCGAGGCCGGGCAGGCCGTGGCCCTGCTCGGCCCGGGCCTGGCCGGGCTGGGGATCGCGGCCGCCGCCGTGGCCCTGGGCGTGGTGTGGGAGCTGGCCGAATGGTGGGGGCACACGGCGGTGACCCCCGAGATCGGTGTGGGCCACACGGACACCATCGGCGACCTCGCCGCCGATCTCGTCGGCGCCGGGATCGGCGCCGCCCTCGCCGTGCGCCGGGAGCGCATCCGGTGACCCCGGCCCGCCCCACGGTCTCCGTGGTCGTCCCGGTGCTCGACGACGCCGAGCACCTGCGCGTGTGTCTCGCCCTGCTGGCCGCCCAGAGCCGGCCGGCGCTGGAGGTGGTGGTGGTGGACAACGGCTGCGTGGACGACTCGGCGGTGCTCGCCCGCGCCGCCGGCGCGCGGGTGGTGCACGAGCCGCGCCGCGGGGTCCCGGCCGCGGCGGCCGCCGGCCTGGACGCCGCGGTCGGGGAACTGCTGGTGCGCTGCGACGCCGACACGCGGATGCCCGCGGACTGGCTCGAACGGATCGTGGCTCGGTTCGACGCCGACCCCGGGCTCGACGCCCTCACCGGGCCGGGGACCTTCCACGACCAGCCCGGCCTCCGGGGACAGGTGCGGGCGGCGCTCTACACCGGCGCGTACCGCTGGGGGGCGGGCGCCGCGGTGGCGGCCACCCCCGTCTGGGGCTCCAACTGCGCCCTGCGCGCCGAGGCGTGGCAGGCTGTGCGGACCCGCGTCCACCGCGAACGCGGGGACGTGCACGATGACCTGGACCTGTCCTTCCAGCTGGCCCTGGCCGGCCGCCGGATCCGGTTCGATCCGGACCTGCGGGTGGAGGTCGCCGGGCGCATCTTCCACTCCCTGCGCCAGCGGGTGCGGCAGGGCCGGATGGCGGTCACCACCCTGCAGGTCAACTGGGCCCGGCTGTCCCCCGGGCGGCGGTGGCTGCGCCGGGCGGCCCGGTCACGCCCCCGGCCCCACTGGGGGCGTGGCCCCGACGGTCAGTCCCGCGACTGAGCGCCGCCGGCGCCGCGGGCTCGCCTGTCCAACGGGTTGCGACGCAGGGGCAGCCGGTCCACCAGCGGCCGCAGCAGGCCGCGGGTGCGGGGACGCTCGCCGCCGTCGTGCCGGCGCCTGGCCTCGGCCAGGATGTTCGCGGCCATCTCCGGGAACACCACGGCGTGGAAGGGCAGGATGGCGGTCCAGTAGGCGCGTCCGAGCAGGCCGTCCGGCATGAAGACCGCCCGCTGGCGGTAGACGGAGCCTCCGCCCTCCCGCGGCTCGGTGCTCAGCTGCAGCCAGGCCCGCCCGCCGGCCTTCATCTCCGCCCGCAGGGTCAGCCGCCGCCCCGGCTCCACGTCCTCCACCCGCCACCAGTCCACGGCGTCGCCGCGTCGCAGGTGGTTCGGGTCCCGCCGGCCGCGGGTCAGGCCGGGCCCGCCGGCCAACTTGTCCATCAGCCCGCGGATCTTCCACAGCAGCGGGGTGGAATACCAACCGTTGGCGCCGCCCACCGACTCGATCACCGGCCACACCTCCTGCGCGGGCAGGTCGGACTCGCGCTCGCGCTCGTCCGTGTAGACCGTGGTGCCGGCCCACTCGGGATCCGAGGGCAGGGAGGCGGCCGGGTCCGCGGAGCTCTGGAGGTCCGCGTCGAAGGTGACGTCCAGGGGACCCTCCTTCTCCCGCTTCAGCGCCAGCCGCACGGCGTCCATGTAGGAGGTCAGCCCGCCCGGCGGGTCCGGGATGAGGTCGCGGACCGAGCGGTCCTCCACGACCGCCTCCTCGGCGAGGGATGCGGCCAGGGGCAGGGCCACCGCGACCGGGATGGGGGTCACCATGCCGATCCAGAAGCCCGCCAGGGTCTTCAAGGGCAACGGGGTGGGGATCACGATGCGCCGGGACAGGCCGGCGGCCTTGGCGTAGTCCACCAGCACGCTCGCGAACGGCTGGGGGTGCCCGTTGCCGATCTGGGCCCGCAGCTGCACGGGCTCCGGGAGGGCGCAGGCCTGCAGGAGGTAGTACAGGACGTCGCGGATGGCCAGCGGCTCCACCCGGTTCCTCAGCCAGGACGGGCCGGGCATCACGGGCAGCCGCTCGGCGAGGTGGCGGATCATCTCGAACGAGGTGGAGCCCGAGCCGATGATCACCCCGGCCTCGAACGTCAGTGCCGGGGTCGCCGCCCGCTCGAGACGCTCGGCCACGAGGGCGCGGGAGCGCATGTGGTCGGACAGCTCCGCGACGGGGACCGTGTCCGGGTGCAGGCCGGAGAGATAGACGAGCTGGGCCACGCCGGCCGTGTCCGCGGCGGTGCCCACGATGTCCGCGATCCGCTGCTCCTGGGCCACGAAGTCGCCGCCCCCGCCCATGGAGTGCACGAGGTAGAGCACGGTGTGCACGTCCTGCATGGCGGCTTCGACGAGGTCCGCCTCGGTGAGGTCGAGCTCCACCGCCTCGATGCTGTCCGACCACGGTCGGTCCGCGAGGTCGGAGGGGTTCCGGGCGCCGGCCCGGACGTCGAAGCCGGCGGCGAGCAGCTCGGGGATGAGGCGCCCGCCCACGTAACCGGTGGCACCGGTGACGAGGACGCGACGGCCCCGGCCGTCCGGCAGGGACAGGCCGAGGGGGGAGGTGTGGGACGCCGGCGTGGCACCGGCGGGGACGGGGGAGGGCTGTGTGGACGCCATGGGCGCACTCTAGGGTCCGGGGCGGGTCGGGCTGAAGGTCTCAGGTGTGCGGACCCGGGGCCCGTGAGTGGGCACGCCGCCGGACCTGCGTCGGTCGGAGCGGGCCCGGCACGGTCCGTGAAAGACTGCTCGCTATGGCCACTGCAGATTCCGGAGACGTCCTGCCGCACCTGCGCACCGAGGCCATCCGCGCCGTCGTCGGGCCCACCAGTGCGGACCGCGGCTTCGCCGTGGCCGCGTCGGGTGCCGTGGGGCGCCTGCGCTATGACGCCGCCACCGGCCGTCTGAGCGCCTCCGTCCAGGGCACCGCGCCCAGCCCCTACCGGGTGCAGGTGCAGCTGCAGGAGGCCTACGACGACGCCGCCGAGGACGGCGCCGGCGCCCTCATGGAGCCGGTGGGCGGGCGCTGCACGTGCCCGGTCGGGACGGACTGCAAGCACGTGGCCGCCGCGCTCTACCAGGTGGTCCGCCTCGACGCCGACCAGGCCCTCGACGACGCCCGCCGCAAGCTCGCCGAGATGGTCACCACGGCGGACGCGCTGCCCGCGCCCGCCGGCCGGGGCCACGACGGCGGCGGCCCGGCCGGCCTCGACGCCCCGGCCGCGGACGGGGCGGCACCCCCACCCCCTGCCGGCCTGGACTGGCGACGGGTCATGGAGCCGCTGGCCGGACTCCACGGCCCGCGCCGGGTGGGCACGCCGCCCGCGCTGGCGATCGGCGTGGAGCTCGTGGCCGAGTCCTCCCGCAACGCGTTCCAGCAGTGGGGCCCGGCGACCGCCGGGGAGGAGCAGGTGCGCGAGGGCCGCCCGCTGTACGTGACCGTGCGCCCGCTCAAGCGCGGGGCCAAGGGGACGTGGATCAAGGGCGGGCTGACGTGGAAGGCGTTCCAGTTCCCGCGCGCCGAGTTCGCCCCCGCCCAGGAGCGGGCGATGCGCCTGATCTGGCGTCAGGTCCAGGCCGAGGACTCCTACCCGGGCGACGCCTGGTTCGGTCTGCACGTCTTCGACTCCCCGCGGATCTGGCAGCTGCTCGCGGAGGCCCGCGAGGTCGGGGTGGAGCTCGTGCCGCTGGGGCTGCTGACGGACGTGGTGCTGGAGGCGCCCGTCGCCGTCGGGCTGGACGTCACCCGCGCCCCCGACGGCGGTCTGGACGTGGCCCCGTCCCTGGACCCGGCCCCGCCCGGCCCCGGGCTGTGCGGTGTGCACGCCGTGGGAGGCATCGGCTTCTACCGCGTGGAGCTCACGGACGAGGAGGCCGTGCTCCACCTGATCCCCGCCGCACGCCCCGTCCCCGAGGCCGTGCAGCAGCTCGTGCTCGCCGGCGGGCCCGTGCGCGTGCCCGCCGCGGACCGCGAGGAGTTCCTCGGCCGGATCTACCCGCGGCTGCGTGGCGCCCTGCCCGTGACCAGCGGCGACGCCTCCGTGGAGCTGCCCGAGTTCGAGCCGCCCGTGCTGCGGCTGCGCGCCGACTTCCGACCCGGCCACGAGCTCGTGCTGCGCTGGTCCTGGCTCTACTTCGACCCGCCCCGCGAACTCGGCCTCGACGCCGGCGGCGACCCCCTGCGGGACACCCGGCACGAGGACGCGGTGCTGCGCGCCGTGGCCGAGCTCTGGCCGCGCGCCGGCCGTGCGGAGGAGCAGGTCCTCGAGGGCGTGGGCGCCGCCCGGTTCTCCGAGCAGGTGCTGCCGCTGCTGCAGCGCGCGGACCACGTGCGCGTGGACGTCACCGGCGACCGCCCCGACTACCGCGAGCTGAAGGCCGCCCCGCGCATCGAGGTCGGCACGAAGGCCACGCAGAACGACTGGTTCGACCTCGGCGTGCAGGTCTCCGTGGACGGGCACGTGCTGCCGTTCGTGGAGCTGTTCACCGCGCTCGTGCAGGGCAGGACCACGCTGATCCTCGCGGACGGCTCCTACCTGGGCCTCGACCACCCCGCCTTCGACCGGCTGCGCGCCCTGCTCTCCGAGGCCGCCACCCTGCAGGAGTGGACCCCGGAGCACACCCCCGTCTCACGGCACCAGGTCGGCTTCTGGGAGGACCTCAAGGAGCTCGCGGACGAGGTGGACGAGGACCCGGAGTGGACCGCCGCCGTCGGGCGTCTGGCCGCCGTCGAGCGCCTCCCCGAGGCCCCGCGCCCCGCCGGCCTGAAGGCCGACCTGCGCCCCTACCAGGAGGAGGGCCTGCGCTGGCTCGCGTTCCTGTGGGAGCAGGACCTCGGCGGGATCCTGGCCGACGACATGGGCCTGGGCAAGACCGTCCAGACCCTCGCGCTCTTCGCCCACGCGCGCCAGGCCCGGCCCGAGCGGCCGCCGTTCCTCGTGGTCGCGCCGAGCTCCGTGGTGTCCGTGTGGGCGGCCGAGGCCGAGAAGTTCACCCCGGACCTCGACGTGCGCGTCCTGGACACCACCACCCGCAAGCGCGGCACCGCCGTGGCGGACGAGGTGGCGGGGGCGGACGTGGTGGTCACCAGCTACACGCTCCTGAGGATCGACGCCGGCCAGTACGGCGGACTCGACTGGGGCGGGGTGGTCTTCGACGAGGCACAGTTCCTGAAGAACCGCGCCGCGAAGGTGCACACGGTGGCCCGCGACCTGCGCGCCCCCTTCCGGCTGGCCATCACCGGCACGCCGATGGAGAACTCCCTCAGCGACCTGTGGGCGCTGCTGGGCGTCGTCGTGCCGGGCCTGTTCCCGAGCCACCGCCGGTTCCGCGAGACCTACGTGACCCCCATCGAGACCGGGGGGGACCCCGAGCGGATGGCGGCCCTGCGCCGCCGCGTGCGCCCGTTCATGCTGCGCCGCTCCAAGGAGCTCGTGGCGAAGGACCTGCCGTCCAAGCAGGAGCAGATCCTCCAGGTGGAGCTCGAGCCGGCCCACCGCAAGCTCTACGACCGCGTGCTCCAGCGCGAGCGCCGCAAGGTGTTGGGCCTGCTCGGGGACATGGACGGCAACCGGTTCACCATCTTCACGTCGCTCACGCTGCTGCGGATGCTCGCGCTGGCGCCGCAGATCGTCGACGACCAGTACGCCTCCGTGCCCAGCTCGAAGCTCGAGCGGTTCCTCGACGACCTCACCGAGGTGATCGGCGAGGGGCACCGCGTGATCGTGTTCAGCCAGTTCACGAGCTTCCTGCGGGTGATCGCCGAGGAGCTGGACCACCTGGAGATCGAGCACGCGTACCTCGACGGCTCCACGCGCGGGCGCGCCGACGTGATCCGCGGCTTCCGCGAGGGCGAGGCGCCGGTGTTCCTGATCTCCCTGAAGGCGGGCGGCTTCGGCCTGACCCTGACCGAGGCGGACTACGTGTTCCTCATGGATCCGTGGTGGAACCCCGCTGCGGAGGCGCAGGCCGTGGACCGGGCGCACCGGATCGGGCAGGAGCGGACCGTGATGGTCTACCGGCTCGTGTCCGAGGGGACGATCGAGGAGAAGGTGCTCGAGCTGCAGCGGCGCAAGGCCGAGCTGTTCGGCGCGCTCATGGACGAGTCCGACGACTCCGGAGCCGGCGCCTTCACCGACTCCCTCACCGCCGAGGACATCCGGGAGATGCTCGGCGCCGAGGAGTGAGGGCCGCGCGAGGCGGGCCGGACGTTTTCGTTCACGAAACGGCGGCGTGTCGCGACGTTTTCGTTGATGAAACGGCGTCCCGCCCGCCCGTTTTGTCAACGAAAGTCGTCCCCGGGGCGCCGTTTCCCGAACGAAAGCGGGGGGTAGCCTCGGGCCATGCGTCGCCCGTCCCGGCCCAGCACCGCCGCCCCCGCCAGCACCGCCGCCCCCGTCAGCACCGCCGCCCCTGCCTTCGCGCCGTCCGCCCGGTCGCAGGTGCCGCCGTTCACGGTGATGAGCATCCTCGGCCGGGTCGCCGAGCTGCGTGCCGCCGGCCACGACGTCGTCAGCCTGTGCGCGGGGGAGCCGGGCGGGGGCGCCCCGCCCGCCGTCGACGCCGCGGCCGCCGCCGTCCACGCCTCCGGCTGTGCCCTCACCTACACCCCGGCGCTGGGCCTGCCGGAGCTGCGGGCCGCCGTCGCCGGCCACTACCGCCGCTGGTACGGGCTCGACGTGCGCCCCGAGCAGGTCGCGATCACCACGGGCTCCTCGGGGGCGTTCATGCTCGGCTTCCTCGCGGCGTTCTCCCCGGGGGACCGCGTGCTCCTGCCGCGCCCCGGCTATCCGGCGTACCGCAACATCCTCACGGCGCTCGGGGTGGAGGTGGTGGACGTGGACGTCGACGCCGGCACCCGCTACCAGCCCACGGTCGCCCACCTGGAGGCGGCGCTCGCGGAGGGCCCGGTCGCGGGGCTCGTGCTCGCCTCCCCGGCCAATCCCACGGGCACGATGGTCAGCGCCGCCGAGCTCGCCGAACTCGCCCGCTGGTGCGAGGAACGCGGTGTGCGGCTCGTCTCGGACGAGATCTACCACGGCATCGTGCACACGGACGGGGAGGGGCTCGGCGCCTGCGCATGGCGCACCTCCCGCACCGCGCTCGTGGTCAGCTCGTTCTCCAAGTACTGGGGCATGCCCGGCTGGCGGCTGGGCTGGATGCTCATGCCGGACGATCTGGCCGCCGCGGTCGACGGCCTCGCCGGCTCGGTCGCCCTCTGCCCGCCCGCCGCGGCACAGGAGGCGGCCGTCCACGCGTTCAGCGAGGAGTCCTACGCGTTCTGCGCTGAGCAGGCCGGCGGCTTCACGGCGACGCGCGGCGTCGTGCTGGCCGCCCTGCCCCGGCTCGGCTGGGCCGACGCCGCCCCCGCCGACGGCGCCTTCTACCTGTGGGCCCGTCTCGCCCCGGGCATGCTGGCGGAGTTCGGCAGCGCCGTCGGCTACTGCGCCGCCCTGCTGGAGGAGGCCGGCGTCGCGCTGACCCCCGGCGACGACTTCGACGCCGTCCACGGGCCCGAGTCCGTCCGGCTCTCCTTCGCCGCCGGCCCGGACGCCGTCCACGAGGCGCTCGAGCGGATCGCCGCCTGGCACGCGGCGCGCGGCCTGGCCTGACGGGCTCCGCCGCACGCCGCACCGGCCGACGTCTCAGCCGCCCAGCCGGTAGCGGCGCCCGAGCGGCGTGTCCGTGACGGCCCGGTCGCCGCGTCGAGGGCGTCACGTGCCGGTTCCCGCGACGGGGGCGCGCCGTCGGCGCCGCCGGGATGACGGGGTGAGGTCCACCGCAGTATTGCGAATCATCCGCAACAGTCTTTATTGTGAATCAGTCGCATCTTTTCGCTCTCGTGAAAGGCTCCCCGTGTCCCACTTCGCCCCGCAGCGCCGTTCCACGCGCACCGCCACCTTCTCCGCCACCCTCGCCGCCGCGGCCATCGCCCTGACGGCGTGCGGCGCGGACGCCGACCCGTCCGGCCCGACGTCGGCACCCGCCTCCGCCGCGGGCGGCGCCCAGTCGCCGGCGGGTGAGGCGACGGCGGCCTCCTCCGTCTCCGCGGAGGACCGCGTCGACCCGACCCAGACCACCGAGGTCTCCGCGGTGACGCCGCGCATCCTGCTCTCGCACGAGGACGGGCTCACGCTGCTCGACGCCGAGTCCGGTGAGGTGGTGAAGGAGCAGGACATCACGGGCTTCACGCGGCTGAGCAACGCCGGCAACGGCAAGGACGTCCTGGTGACCACCGGGAACGGCTGGGAGGTGTTCTCCACCGGCATCCAGGCCAAGGCCCACGGCGATCACGTCCACAACTACGAGTCCGCGCCCGGCATGACCGGCGTGACGTTCCCGGGTGAGCATCCCGGCCACGTCGTCACCCACAACGGCAAGACCACTCTCTTCGCGGACGGCACGGGCGCGATCCGGACCTTCGACTCGACCCACCTGGACAAGGCGACCCCGGACCTCATGCCCGTCATGACGGAGGCCGAGACCGAGGACCCGCACCACGGCGTGGCGCTCGAGCTCTCCGACGGCACCCTCTTCACCACGCAGGGCACCGAGGACTCCCGGAACACGCTCCAGGTGATCGACCCGAAGACCGGCGAGGTCACGGCCGAGACCGACGACTGCCCCGGCAGCCACGGCGAGGCCGCGGCCCAGCCGACGGAGGCGGGCGACGTCGTCGTGATGGGCTGCGAGAACGGGCCCGTCGTGTACCGGGACGGCGAGTTCCACAAGGTGGAGGTCGAGACCGAGTACCAGCGCTCCGGGAACCTGTTCGGGTTGCATGACTCACCCATCGTCCTGGGTGATCACAAGGTCGAGGAGGAGCCGAAGGAAGCCGTCGAGCGGCCCACGGGGATCGCCCTCATCGACACCCGCACCGATGAGCTCACCACCGTGGACCTCGGCTCGTCCTACTGGTTCCGCTCGCTCGGCCGCGCTGAGGACGGCTCCGCGGTCGTGCTGACCTACGACGGCGAGGTCACCGTGATCGACGAGGAGACCGGTGAGGTCACCGCCGAGTACCCGGTGATCGAGCCGTGGAAGGAGAAGGACGAGTGGCAGGAGCCCGGTCCGATCCTGAAGGTCGCCGGGAACACCGCCTACGTGACGGACGCGGAGAACCGGAGGCTCGTGGCCGTGGACCTGGAGACCGGTGAGACCGTCCTGGAGAAGGACCTGGAGTTCGCCCCGGTCGAGATGGCCGTGGTCACCGGCCAGCCGGAGTCCGTGAAGCCCGAGGAGGGCGCGCACGGTGACGAGGACCACGACGACGACGGCCACGAGGGCCACGACCACGGCGCCGAGCCCTCGGAGGGCCACGAGGGGCACGACCATTGATCGTGTGACGAGACTCCGGCCGGGCGCCCTTCGTGGGGAGGGGTGCCCGGTCGGCGGCCGGGGGCGTCGTGGGGACGCTGACGGCCAGGGCCGGCACCTGCCGCCGGCCCGTGGATGGAGGAGGGCGGGGTCGCGTCGTGGGGACGCGGCCCCGCCCGCCTGTCCGCAGGCCCCGCTCCGGGAGGGCCTGCCGGATCCAGGAGGGCCTGCCGGAGAGGATGCCCCGGGGATGGTGGGGTCAGTCGGCCACCGGATCGTGGTCCGTGATCACGCTCAGGCGGTACCGGGTGCCCTCGGGGGCCTCGGCGCTCACCACCAGGTCCTCCGCGTCCGACTCCGGCACCATGACGACGTATCCGCCGCAGCGGTCCGACCACCCCAGGGGTTGGTAGGCGGCGAAGCCGTCCGCCCCGAGGATGCCCACCGAGGACGGGCCGGCGTCCGGGTCGTCGCACAGCAGCATCAGGCGCAGGGTGCCCTCGGGGCGTTCGCCGCCCATCGCCGCGCCCCCCTCCCCGGGGGTCTGGAGGCCCTGCAGCTCGGAGGCGATCACGTTGACGTCCCTCGTGGGCGTGCCGGGCAGCTCGACGCCCTCCAGGGCCCGGGCCAGGGGGTCCTCCGTCGGACTGCCCGCCCGGTGCGTGACGGCGGCCTCCGGGAGGGCGGCGAGGAAGCCCTCGCTCAACGGCAGAGCCCCGTTCCTGGCGGGATCGGCGCCCTCGGGCGCGAACCCGGCACCGGCGGTGGAGCCGCCGCCCGAACCCTGCGTGGCGCTCCCGGAGGCCGGCGCCGGAGTGCTCGGCGCCGTGGTGCCGGAGGCTGGCCCGCCCGCGGACGGCGTGGTGGTCTCGGACGTGCTCGACGGGGACGGCGTCGTGTCGGAGGACGCCGCAGGGGAGGGTGTGGTGCCGGACGCCGTCGCTGGGCCCCCGCCGCCGGAGCAGCCGGCGAGCGTGAGGGCCAGGGTCAGGGCCGCCGTCGTGGCCGGGAGGGCATGGCGGGCGGAGCGGAGGGAAGGGGGTGAGGGGGTCAAGGCGGACCTCCGTCGGTCGGGGGAGCCCGTGCTCCCGGACGCCGGCCCGACCGGTCGTCGTGCAGTGCGTGAGGGGAGACTATGCATCGCATGGGTCCCCGTCTAGCCCCCGGTGTGAGGGACGCCGGATGTGCGCTTCGCGCGCGGCGGGGAGGAGTCCTCAGGCGGCCGGTGCCTGACCCCGCACCTGCCGCAGCACCTCGGGGGCGACCGCCGCGGCCCAGTCCTCGTAGCCGGCGCCGTTGGGGTGGAACAGGTCCCGGGCCAGGCGGCTGACCTGGTGCCTCAGATTCCGCCGCCACGTGGCCGCGTGCACGTCCGCCACGCCGAGGCCGTGCCGGGCGGCCACCCGCCGCACCACCGTGTTCGCCCGGCGCACGCGGGCCTCGAACGGCGGGATGCGGAACGTCGGGACCAGGCCCAGCGTGGCGCCGGCGGGCAGGGCGCGGGCGATCGCCTCGAGGGGCTCCTCGAAGGCGGCCTCGCGGAACCGCCAAGCCCAGGTGACGTCGTTGCCGCCGACGACGCACGTCACCGCGTCCACCCCGCTCGCCGGCATGAGGGGCAGCTGATCGGCGAGCACGTCCTTCGCCATGGCCCCGCTGACGGCGAGGTTCACCACCCGCACGGGCCGGCCGGTCTCGGCGGCCACCCGCTCGGCCACCTGGGCCACGTACGTGCGCTCCACGCTCTCGGCCCCGATCCCGACGGCGGCCGAGTCGCCCAGCACCACCCACGTGAGCGCGTCGGGGTCCGCGCGGGCGGCGAGGGTGTGCCAGTGGGCGCGGTAGTCGGCGTCGTGCTGGGCCTGCCAGCCGGAGGGGGAGGGCATGCGCGCCAGGCTACCGGCGCCCTGACGTGCGGACACGCGGGAGGGCCTCGACTCGGGCCACCTCATGGGCCAGGATCCGGCCATGACGTTCCTCCGGGCCGTGGGCCGCTTCTACGGACGCTACGCGCAGTTCGGCGGCCGGGCCGGGCGCGCCGAGTTCTGGTGGGTGGTGCTGTACCTGTCCCTCGCGTCCCTCGGCATCACCCTCCTGTTCGGGGCCCTCGGGGCGGACACGACGACGGCCACCCCCTCCGCCGTCGTGTTCCCCGGCTTCGCGGTCAGCGGTCTCAGCGTCCCCGCCGTCGACTCGATGACCGAGGCCTACCAGGCCTTCTCGGGGGTCTGGGGCCTGCTACATCTGGTGCCCGCCTGGGCGCTGACGGCCCGGCGCCTGCACGACGCCGGGCTCAGCCGCGCCTGGCTGCTCCTGGCGCTGCTGCCCGTGCTCGGTGCGATCGCCCTGCTGGTGATGGTGCTCCAGCCCTCGGATCCGCGGGTGGCCGCGGAGGCCGCCGCGCCGAGCGGTCAGTCGTCGACGACCTGAACGTCCACGCGGATGTTGCCGCGGGTGGCGTTGGAGTAGGGGCAGACCTGGTGGGCGGCGTCGGCGAGCTGCTGCGCCTCGTCCTGGGGCAGGTCCGGGATGACGACCTCGAGGGTGACGGCCAGGCCGAAGCCCTCGCCGGCCTTGCCGATCGAGACGCGGGCGCCCACGGAGGAGTCGCCGAGCTTCTTCTTGGCCTGGCGGGCGACGCTCTGCAGGGCGGAGTGGAAGCACGCGGCGTAGCCGGCGGCGAAGAGCTGCTCGGGGTTGGCACCGTCGCCGCTGCCGCCCATCTCGGCGGGGATCGCCAGGTCCATGTCGACGCGGCCGTCCGCGGTCCGGACGTGGCCGTTGCGGCCGCCGCCCGTGGCGATGGCCTCGGTGGTGTAGAGGGGCTCGATCTCGATCACGGTGTGCTCCTTGACGGTGTCTGGCCCGGGGTGCCGGGGGCCGCTCGACGGCGGCCACGGTCCAAAGTAGTCCGCGATCAGGTTGTGTGCAATCCAGTTGTCTGCGGGGTAGGTTGTCCGGGTGGACGTCACCCCCCTCGACCTCGACCGCCAGCTGTGCTTCTCCCTCTACCGCGCCAGCCGGGCGGTGACCCGCGCCTACCGGCCCCTGCTCGAGGAGCTGGGCCTCACCTACCCCCAGTACCTCGTGATGCTGGTGCTCTGGCAGGAGGACGGGCCGGTGGGCGTGAACGACATCGGCGCGCGCCTGGGACTCGACAGCGGCACCCTCACCCCGCTGCTGCGCCGCCTCGACCACGCCGGCCTGGTCACCCGTGCCCGCAGCGCCGACGACGAGCGGCGTCGCCTCATCTCCCTCGCCCCCGCCGGCCGGGACCTGCGCGAGGCCGCCGCCGACATCCCCGCACGCATGGCCGACCTCTACCCCGGGCCGGCCGGACAGCGGGAGGAGCTCAAGGCCTTCCTGGACGAGCTGGCCGCGGGACTCGACTGAGCCGGGGCGCGGGCGGGGGCGCAGGATCCCCGCGACCGCCTGCTGTGCTCAGGACCGCGTCATGAGGACGCGGTCCTGAGCACATCGAGCGGTCTTCTCAGGACGCCGCCCGGGCCACCACACCGCCCCGCCCCGGCGCGGTGCGGCGGTACCAGTCCAGGCAGAAGACGGCGATCAGCACGAGGTCGATCCAGTCGCCGCCGTAGTACATGAGCTGGGCGCCGGCCTGGGCCTCCGCCACGCCCACGCCCGCCGGCGGATGCGCGTAGACGTGCTTGGAGAGGATCGCGTGCAGCGCGAGGAACGCCACGAGCACACCTGCCCGCAGCGGGTGTCCGTGCGGGTGCGGTGCCGGGTCCACCTGCAGGATCGCGGCGGTGAACACCCACCCGGCCAGCAGCACGTGCACGTGCACCAGCAGATGCCCCACCGCGGAGGCATGCATCCAGGCGTGCAGGGGTGTGGTGTAGAGCAGCCACAGCCCGCCGATGTTCAGCAGCCCCGCCACCACCGGGTGCGAGACCACCCGCACGTACGGCGTGGACAGCACCCGGGACAGCCGCCGCGCCCACGCCACGGGCAGGCCCCGCAGGGCCACGGTCACCGGCGCGGACAGCACCAGCAGCAGCGGGGCGAGCATGCCCAGCAGCAGGTGCCCCCACATGTGGGCCGTGAAGTCGTGGTGGCCGAGCACCCCCAGCGGTCCCACCGCCACGACGCCGGCCACCACCCCCGCGGCCGCGCTCAGGGTGCGCGCGTCGGACCAGGCGCGGCCCCGGCGTCGTCCGGCGCGGACCAGCGCCGCATAGGCGACCAGGAACAGCAGGAGTCCGCCGCCGATGACGACGCCGGCCAGCGGGAACGGGGCGCTCGCCGCCTGGGCGCCGAGCTCCGCCCCGATCCCGCCGGGGTGCTCATGCACGGGCGGCCGCCCGGCGGGAGCCGCGCCGCCACGCCAGGGTGCCGATCACGAGGAAGGCGATCGCAATGGCCATCCACACGAGGTCGTACACGAGGATGTCGTCCACGGGCGCGTACGGGCCGGTGCCCTGCAGCTCCGTGGGGATGACCTCGTACCGGATCTGGTGGATCCTCATGAGCTTGTGCTGGACGGTGCCGTCCCACGCCTGGAACGCGCCCGCGCCGATCAGCACCGCCGGCCACCACCGGCCGACGCCGGGGCCGCCGCGGCGTCGCACGTCCGCGAAGAGGAACAGCCCGGCCACGGCGGCGAACCAGCCGAAGGCGTGGAAGAGTCCGTCGGAGACCAGGCCGACGGCCGCGGTGGACAGGTCGTAGAAGTGGTGCCAGTGCAGGAGCTGGTGCAGGACGACCTCGTCGACGAAGGCGGCCACGCCCACCCCGAAGAGGATCCCGGACAGCAGCAGGCGGCGGTGGAGGTCGGGGGCGGGGCGGCCGACGGGCCGAGCCGTGACGGAGGGGGAGGCCATGGCGCCCACGCTAGCGGCAGTTCCCAGCGAATGCCCAGGTCACGGGCGTCATCCACGCACCGGCCGCAGTGGCGGTCCCGTGAGGCGATGATGGTGCCCATGGCCGCCCACTCCTTCGCCCTCGTGCCCTCCTCCTACGTCCTCTTGCTGCGGGGACGGGAGGTGCTGCTGCAGCGCCGGCATCACACCGGGTACATGGACGGGTTCTGGGTGGCGGGCGCCGCCGGGCACGTGGAGCCGGGGGAGGCGGCCCGGCAGGGGGCGGTCCGGGAGACGGCGGAGGAGCTCGGCGTCGAGATCGAGCCTGCTGCCCTCGAGCTGCTGACCGTCATGCAGCGCACGGACGGCACGGACACCCCGCGCGAGCAGCGCGTGGACTGGTTCTGGGCCTGCCGGTCCTGGGCGGGTGAGCCGCGGATCTGCGAGCCCGGCAAAGCCTCCCACCTGGAGTGGTTCCCCCTGGATTCGTTGCCGAGCCCGATTCCGGACTACGAGCGGCTCGTGCTGGAGGGCCTGCGCGACGGCGACCTCACCCCGGACACGGCGGTCGGGTTCGGGGACTGAGGGGCATAGGGGCTCGCCGTCCACCGCCCGGTCAGTCCCGCACCGCCTCCACCACCATGAGCGGGTGCTCGGCGGGGTCGAAGGCCGTGCGGTGCCAGTCTCCGGAGAGCCGTTCCACCCGCAGCCCCGCTGCGGCCAGGTCCGCGCGCACCTGCTCCGCGGAGCGGAACTGCAGGTGCTGGTCCACCTCGGACACCTCCCCGGAGTCGAGGAACTCGGTGCGCACGCGCATCGTCACCACCCCGTGCCGGTCAGGGGCGGAGGTGCGCTCCGACTCGAGGACCCGCCCGGCCGGCATCGTGCGCTCCGTGGGGTCCTGCTGCCAGCCCTCCCACGCGCGCCGGACGGGGTTGCGCGTCTCGAAGACCAGGCGGCCGCCGGGCACGAGCTCCGCACCGATGCGCCGCAGCGACGCGTGCCAGTCGTCGTCGACCAGGTGCGTGGCCACGTTGCCGCTCATCACCACCAGGTCGGCGGAGTCCGGCGCGATCAGCCCCGCATCCCCGTGTCGCCACTCGACGCCGTCCCCGCCCGGGCGCGCGCGGGCCGCCGCGAGCATGGCCTCGGCCGGGTCGATCCCGACAACGTCCCGCCCCGGGCCCGCGAGCGTCACCGTCAGGATGCCGGTGCCGCAGCCGAGGTCGACGATGCGGGTGCTGGCCCGCGCGGCCGAGACCTCGTCCGCGACCCGGCGGAAGAACGCGTGGTCCTCGCCCGCGGGGTTGTCCACGTCGTAGATCGCGGCGAGGCGGGCGTCGTCGTAGGTGCGCCGGTTGGCCTCGGCGCGGGAGGGGGCGTCGGTCATGCGCGCAGTCTGTCACCCGGGGCGGGCGCCCCCTGCCGCAGGGCCTGCCCCGCCACGATCAGCAGCATCGCCGCGCCGGCCGCCGCGGCCCCGGCCGGTCCCGCGGCGGGCACGCGGAGCATCGCCGCCAGGGCGCCGACCAGGCCCAGGACCAGCATCGACCCGCCGATCCACCGGAACACCGGCGCGCCGAACGCGCGCGCGAACGGCAGGAAGTGCGCGCCCACCACGGCCGCCACCAGGGCGATCTGCGCCGTCGGCGCGTCTGCGGCCCGGGCCACCAGACGGGTCACCGGGAACAGCAGCAGCATCACGACGACGGCGGCCCCGTACACCCGCAGCGCCCCGGGCGCCGGGGGCGGCAGGGCGGGCAGGGTCCGGCGGCGGAGCAGGACCGCCGCGAGGGCGAAGACGGCGAGGGCGACCGCCGCACTGCGGAGCATGCTCTGAGCGTCGCCGGGCAACCCGGCGATCCCGGCGAGCAGGAAGGCCATGCCGCCGACCACCCCGATCAGCCCGCCGAAGACCACCGGATGACCCGCCCGGCTGATCCCGCGGACGCGCTGGCCGTCCACGATCTGCCTGTGAGCGTTGCCTGTGTGCACCTGTGTCATCGTTCCCCTCCTGCTGTGTGCGACCGGGGCCATCGTGTCACGGCCGTTAGCCTCCTCCCATGCCCTCCGCCTCGATCGACCACGTGCGGCAGGCCCGCCGCGTCCTGTTCCACGGGGTCACGGGGGCCGGGAAGTCCACCGCGGCCGTGCGGCTCGGCGCTGTGCTCGGCCTGCCGGTCACCCTCGTGGACGAGGAGTTCGGCTGGCTGCCGGGCTGGGTCCCGCGGCCGGAGGCCGAGCAGACCGCCCTGGCGGACTCGGTCACGGCGGGGGAGGCCTGGGTGCTGGACTCCGCCTACGGCTTCTACCGGCCGATGGTCATGAAGCGGACCGACGTCGTCATCGCCCTGGACTACTCGCGGGCCCGGACCTTCGCGCGCCTGGTGCGGCGCACGATCCGCCGGGTGGTGGGGCAGGGGGAGATGTGCAACGGCAACCGCGAGTCCTGGCGTCGGGTGCTCGGGGAGGAGTCGATCCTGCGCTGGCACGCCGCCACGTTCGACCGCAAGCGGGCATGGGCCCGGGAGCGGGAGGCCGCGGCGGAGGGGGCGCCGGTGCTGCGCCTGAGCACGCCGCGGCAGTGGGAGTGGGTGCTGGCCCGGCTGGAGGGCAGGCGGCAGGCTCCCTGAAGCACGCTGCTCCTCCGGACCTCACGTCGTGCTCAGGACCGCGTCCTCAGGACACGGTCCTGAGCAGAAGGGGAGGTCCTGCGGCCGCCTCGCCCTTCGTCCCGCGCTCTGACAGGGTGGGGCCATGGACGGGATGGAGCGGGAGAAGGTCTGGCACGTGCGGATCGCCGTCGCGGCGGCGCTCGTGGGATGCGCCGGCGTCGTGTCCGGACTGCGGCACGAGCTGGGGCTGGGATGGGCGGTCGGGCTGCTGACGGCGTGCCTCCTGGGCGTGGTCCTCGCCCTGCGCGACGTGCACCACCGGGTGGACCAGGAGGAGGCGGGGCGTCAGGTGTTCTACGCCGGCCGGGGGAGTACGGCGTGGTTCGCGGTGGTGATGGTGGGGGTCGCGATCGTGCCGGGCATGGTGATCCCCCTGCTCGCGGACGGGGCCGCCACGGCGCTGGGTGTGGGACTCTTCGCCGCCGTGCTGACCGCGGCGGCACACGGCGTGCTCGCGGCCACCACCACCGGGGAGCCTCAGCCCGAACCGGTCCCGGTGCCGTTGCGCCGCGAGGACGGCTGAGAATCCGCTGCGGAAGTGACCCTTCTGAGGGCGGTGGCGGTCGCCAGAAGGGTCAGTTCCGCAGTGGATTCGGCGACGCCGGAGCACTCAGGAGCACGTCGGGCGCCGGGCGTCGGACGCTCCCGTGGCACCATCGGCTCATGCCCGAGCGCCCCGCCCCCACGCCGCCCGCCGCCACACCCGGCCCCGCCCCTGCCGTCCATGCCGCGGGCTTCGACGAGCTCGACCGGACGACGGCCTACCGCCTCTGGCAGCTGCGGTCGCTGGTGTTCGTCGTCGAGCAGGACTGCCCCTACCTGGACCTGGACGGCCGCGACCTCGAGCCGGCCACCGTCCACCTGTGGGTCGAGGACGAGGCGGGCACGCCCGTCGCCACGCTGCGGCTGCTGGACGACGGCGACGTCGCCCGCATCGGCCGCGTCGTCACCCACCCCGACGCGCGGGGCCGGGCCCTGGCCGGGGCGCTGCTGGACGAGGCGGTCGCCCGGATCGGCGGGCGGCCGAGCGTGCTGGACGCCCAGGCCCACCTGGCGCACTGGTACGCCCGCTGGGGCTACGCGCCGGACGGGCCGGAGTTCCTCGAGGACGGCATCCCGCACGTGCCGATGCGGCGGGCGGGGGCGGGTGCGACGGACGGGCGTCGCGCGCACACCTGAGAATCGACTGCGGAAGTGACCCTTCTGGGGGTGTCAGCGGGCGTCAGAGGGGTCACTTCTGCAGTCGATTCCGGACGTCGCCGCTCGACGTCGCCTGGGTCACCGTCGCCTGCAGCTCCGCGGCCGTCTCTGGATCCGGGGTCACCACAGTGAACCGCTGTCCGTCGTGGGTGGCGAGGACCAGCCCGGCGGGGCCGCCGAGGTCCAGGCGCACGCCGCGGCGGGAGCGGGCCCGCCCCGTCACCGGCCAGTTGATGTAGGCGACGCCCGGGCCGACGTCGTCCTGGACCTCCACCGTGGCCAGTGAGTCCAGGGGCAGCTCGCGGGAGTACAGCGGGGCCCGGAGGCGGAGTACGCCGGCGGCGGGGTCCGCCGCGAGCTCGATGCGGGCGCGCAGGAACGCCACCTGGCTCAGCCACACGACCAGCCCGAGGCTCACCGCGGCGATCACGAGGATGCCCGCCGACCGTAGGGCCTGATCCAGCACGAGCAAGAGGACCAAGGGGAGCGCCGTGACGAACACCAACGCCCACCCCAGCACCGCGTAGCCGGGCGGCGGCTCGACGACGGCGGTGCGCGCCGCCTCGGCCGGCGCGGTGGTCATCGGCGCCGGTCCGGGTCCGACGGGGGCTTCAGCCCGAACCGGACGATGTGGAACGCCAGACCCAGCAGCAAGAGCCCCCAGCCGATGAGTCCTCGCCATTCGAGGTCCGTGAAGGAGAGGACGTAGAGGCCCGCGACGGTGGCGAGCACCGCCGCAAGAGGCCAATCGGCGGCCGCCATCGCCAGCACCACCAGGAGCACGGCGGCGATCGTCACTGCGGTGTACCGCAGGAACAGGGCGCGGTTGCCGAGCGCCTCCTCGAGTCGTGACTCCGTGCCGGTGTGGACGGGGGTGGTACCGGGGGCGGCCTTGAGGAGGCGGATGTGGCCGTAGGTGAGCGCGGGCGTCCAGCCGGCGGCCCGGAAGAGATCGAAGTGGTGGTCGTCGGGGTCGGTCTCGTAGGACATGTCGAAGACGACGTCCTCGGGCTCGGCGTCCTCGAAGCGCCAGCCGTGGGCGGCCAGGGAGAACCCGGTCAGCCGCTGGCCGCGGCGGGCCGTGTCTTCGAACCTCGCGAGGTCCTTCTCCGGGGTGAAGGCCGGCCCACTGCTCATGCGTGTGGTGCTCATGTCGTCTCCATGATCTGGTCGGCCATCGCCAGGATTCCGCGCCGGCGCTCGATGTCGCTCATCAGGACGCCGCGTCCCCGGGGGTGAGGCGATGGACGCGTCGGGCGTCGTCGCCGTCGAACTCCTCGATGAACCCGGCATCCCTGAGCTTCTTCAACGTGGTGTGGAGATGCGGATCATCGGGGTCCCGCCACTCCCCGAGAATCATTGAGGGATATATCTCTGAGTGACACTCAGTCATCGACTGCCGGTGGGTGCAAGGGGATGGGGCATCGGATGCCGACCTTGACGCCCCCCCGGGCGCGACGACGCCCCGGATGCGCGCGGCACCCGGGGCGTCGTCGGTGGGACGAGGTGGTCGGTCAGTGGCCGTAGCCGCCCTCGTCGTTCTCCTCGGTCTCCTTCTCGGACTGCTCGGCCTTGGCCGCGAGGCCGTCGACCTCGGCGGGCGCCTGCTGCGCGGCCTGGTCCTGGTCGCCGGGGGCGTCGGAGTTCTTCGTCTCGGGGATCTGCTGATCAGCCATGGGTGCCCTCCTCAGGCGTGGTGGGAGGGGCGCCGGGTGAGCGCCCCCTGTCCGACGGCGCCCGGGGTGGGGTGGGCCGACGTCGTCGCAAGTCAACCAAGGGTCAGGCCGACACGCCCACCCCTGGCCCTCCTGCCGGAGGCCCCCGGGTCAGTCCTTGCCGGGCAGCAGGTCGCGGGCGGTCTCGGCGGCGCGCTGGAGCAGGGAGTCGTCCCCGCCGCCGGCCCAGGAGGGGTCGTGGGGCATCGGGCCCATCGGATCGGCCGCGTCCGGGTCGGGTCCACCGCTGCACCTCGTTGCGCGACTTGGCTCGCGGGTAGTAGCGCATGACCTCCGCGTCTCCGAGGAGCCGGCACATGTCGTCGAGGTCAGCGTCGGTCATGCACCGGAACGTGAGTCGATCGGTGGGTTGCGGGATCACCCGACGACCTTACCGACGGCACTGAGCCGTGCCGCGGTCTGCCGCGCTCACCCCACGAAGACGCAGAAGGGGTGGCCGGCCGGGTCCGCGAACACGTACAGGGGCTCGTCCTCGTCGTCGGAGCGGTCCTGGACGAGGCGCCCGCCCAGGCGCAGGGCGTGGCCGTGGGCCGCGTCGAGGGAATCGCGGTCCGGCACGGTGAAATCCAGGTGCAGCTGCATCGGCACCTCGGGTGACGGCCACGTGCTGGGCTTCAGTTCCTCGGTGCGCTGGAATGTCAGGACGCGGCGGCCGTCGTCGTCCAGCAGCACGAGCCAGTCCGCGCTGTCCGGCTCGCGGCCGTCCGCGAGCTCGTCGCCCGCGCGGTAGTGGAGGCCGAGGAGCTCGCGGTAGAACTCCGCGACGGAACGGATGTCGACGGCGTCGACGACCGGCTGCTGGAGCACGGGGCGGCTGACCATGGCCACACATTAAGCGACCTCGGCGTCCGCGTCAGCGTCTCGGCCTCAGTCGACGTCGTCGCGCCCCGCATCCACCCACCGCGCGGCCGGCACGACGGCGGCCAGCGAGACCACCGCCAGGACCTGCCACCCCGCGAGCGCCCAGCCGACCCCGAGCGTCGCCCCGAGCGCACCTCCCGCGAGGGTCGCCAGCGGCACGGAGCCCCGGGTGAGGGTGCGGCGCATCGCGGTGACCCGCCCGAGCGTGCCCTCGGGGCAGGCGCGGGCGGTCACGGCGGCCTGGGTGATGTTCCCGAGCAGGACCATGAACCCCCAGAGGGCCGCGCCGGCCAGCAGCCACGGCCCGGCATGAGCGCGGTCGACGTAGGCCAGCAGGTGCAGCCCCACGGCCACGGCGCAGCCGACCGAGCCGAGGAGGATGCACCGGCGCTCGCCCAGGCGGTCGATGGCCCGGCCCGCCAGGGACGAGGCCGCCAGTGCCCCGACCGCGCCCGCGGTGATCTGGACGCCCAGGAACTCCGGCCCGAGCCGCAGGTCGGTCAGGATCCAGACCGCCTCGACCGGGGCGAAGAGGGCCATGCCCACATTGGCGGCCACCGACCCCATCGTCAGCAGCCACAGGACCGGGGTGCGCCGCAGGACCGCCCACCCCTCCGCGGCGTCCTTCCCGAACCGGGCCCAGCGAGACAGGACGTCCGCGACGCCGGGGGCCCCGTCGTCGTCCGGGACGTCCGCCGCGGCGGAGGGCTGCAGCCGTACCCGGAGTGCGACGATCGCCGCCGCGAAGAGGAACGCCGTCGCGATGCCGAGCACGGGTCCCGCGCCCAGCGACCCGACGAGGACGCCCGCCGCGGCGGGCACGATCAACACGAGGGCGGCGTCGGCGGACTCGAGCCGCGCCGTCAGGCGGGCGACGGCGGTGGCCGGCACGACGCGCGGCACGAGCGCGGTCTGGGTGGTCTCGGCCAGCACCGTGAGCACGCCCAGCAGGGCCATGACGGCGGCGAGGTGGCCGAACGTGAGCGCGTCGAACGCCCACGCCACGACGAGCGAGCCGAGCACCGCCGCCTTGGCGAGGCCGGTGGCCGCGAGCAGCTGCGGGCTGAGGTGCCGGTCCACCACGATGCCGATGGGCACGCCGAGCAGGAGGAATCCCAACCCGGAGAGCGTCATCAGCACGCCCATGCCGTCGGCGCCCACGCCGAGCAGGAGCACCGCCAGGACGTCCAGGGCGACGTCCGAGGCGGACCGGCCACCCGCGTCGAGGGCGTTGGAGGCGACCAGCCACCGCGCCCGTCCTTCCGGCGGCGGGGGCGTCTCAGCGTCAGGGGTGCGGGGGGCAGGCGTCTGACGACGCGGGTCCGTGCTCACCGCCACACGTGGAGCAGGTAGCCGTAGCTCAGTGACGTCGCTGCGGGGTGCTCGGCGAGCCACGCGTCGGCGACCCCTCGCTCGAACTCCAGCCGCAGGACGGCCTCGAGGTCGGCGCGGGAGTCGAAGGTCCACGAGCTCATGACCTCACGGGTCTCGGCCCCGACGCCGGCCCACCACTCGCGGGCGTACGTGTCCTGGCCCTGCGCCGCGGCGTTCGTGCTCGCCCGCAGCAGCTCGGCGAACTGGCCGCGCTCGGTGTCGTTGTCGATCACCACGAGCGCGCCGCCGGGCCGCAGCACCCGGGTGACCTCGTCCAGGCCGGGTCGGACGTCCCAGCGCGGGTGCGGGAAGAAGTACGCGAACCGGGCATGCACGACGTCGACGCTCGCCTCCGGCAGCGGGATCTGCTCGGCCGAGCCGTACAGCACGCGCGCCCCGCCGGGGCGGGCGCGAGCGGCCCCCAGCAGGCGCACGTCCGGCTCGACGGCGATCGTCTCGGCCGCGTCGGCGTAGCGGGGCAGCCAGAAGCCGGTGCCCGCACCGAGGTCGAGCAGCGTCCGCCCGGCCCAAGGCGCCGCCTCCTGCAGCGCCGCCCAGAGGGCGCCCTCACGGTCCATGGCCGCGTTCTCGATCTCGTACAGCGCCGGGTCCACGCCCTGGTTGCCCGAGGGGCGGAAGTCGGGCAGGCCCGTGGCCGGTCCGCCCGGTGTGCTCTGTGTCATGCCTGGGAGTCTGACACACCCCCCCTCCACGCCGGTCCGTCACACGGGTCTGCCTCGGCCCGCCGCGCCCCGGAGAGGCTCCGGCCGGTCCTGGATGGCGCGGTGGCGGCTCATATGACGCGCGAGCCGGCCGCCCGCTGGACTCGCGGCGGCCCACCGCGTGGGATGGGCTCACCACCCATCCAGAGCGGCCGAGAGATCTGGCTCGACGACGCCGCAGCAACCCGCCCGCCGGACCCGGACCCCCGGGAACGGCAGGCCCGGTGCTACCGCCAGGACCGATGGAGGAGAGCAGATGCCCCGTCACGCCACACAGCAAGTCCACGCCGGCTACGAGCCCGCCGCACCCCACCGGCCGGTCGTCCCGCCCATCCACCAGACCACGGCGTTCCGTTTCCCGGACCACGCCACAGCGGCATCGATGTTCCGGCTCGAGACCCCCGGCTTCACCTACAGCCGCACGGGCAACCCGACCGTCGCGGTGTTCGAGAACCGCCTCGCCGCGCTGGAGGGCGGCATCGGCGCGATCGCCACGGCCACCGGCCAGGCCGCCGTCGCGCTGTCCCTGCTGGCGCTGCTGCAGGGCGGCAAGCACCTGGTCGCCTCCAGCCAGCTCTACGGCGGCACCGTCGACCTGCTGACGGACACGTTCGCGGACTTCGGCATCGAGGTCACCTTCGCGGACCCGGTGGACCCGCCCGCGTGGGCCGCTGCGGTCCGGCCCGACACCCGCGCGTTCTTCCTCGAGGCCATCACCAACCCGCTCGCCACCCTCCCGGACCTGCCCGCGCTCGCGGACCTCGCCCACGCGGCCGGTGTGCCGGTGGTGGTGGACAGCACCCTCGCGACGCCGGCCCTCTACCGGCCGCTGGAGCACGGCGCCGACGTCGTCGTGCACTCGGCCACCAAGTTCCTCGGCGGACACGGCGCGGTGCTCGGCGGCGCGACCGTGGACGGCGGCACGTTCGACTACGGCGCGGCGCCGGACCGGTGGCCGCAGCTGGCCCGGCCCAAGGCCCGCTACGGCGGGCAGACGCTGGTCGAGCGGCACGGCCGTGGCGCCTACCTGACGCTGGCCCGCAGCAAGTTCCTGCACGACCTCGGCCCCACCCTCGCCCCCGCGAGCGCGGCGCAGTTCATCCAGGGGCTCGAGACGCTCGACCTGCGCGTGGCCCGCCACACCGCCACCGCGCTGGCCGTGGCCCAACACCTGGCCGGGCACCCCGCGGTCGCGCGGGTGCACCACCCCGGTGTGGCCGGGCATCCCAGCGCGGCGCTGGCCGCCCGCGACTTCCCGGACGGCGTCGGCTCGGTGTTCTCCTTCGACCTGGCCTGCGGCCCCGAGGCCGTGGCCCCGTTCCTCGACGCGCTCGAGCTGTTTCAGCTGGTGGTCAACGTCGGCGACGCCCGGTCCCTCGTCTCCCACCCGGCGACCATGACGCACTGTCGCCTGACGCGGCAGCAGCGCGAGGCCGCCGGGATCGCCGAGACCACCGTCCGGCTCTCCATCGGGCTGGAGTGTCCCGACGACCTGATCGCGGACCTGGACCGTGCCCTGGCCGTGGTGACCGCCGCCGGGCCGGCCGTCCCTGCCACCACGCCCGCCGTCCCCGAGACCGCCGCCGTCACCCAGGAGGTGCGCTGAGATGACCGCCGTCCACCACACCACCCGCTCCGTCTCCCGTCCCGCCGTCCGCGGCTTCACCACCACCGCCGTGCACGCCGGGCAGGAGCCCGACCCGCTGACCGGCGCCGTGGTGCCGCCGATCTACCAGACCAGCACCTTCGTGCAGGACGGCATCAACGTGCTGCGCGCCGGGCATGAGTACAGCCGCGGCTCCAACCCGACCCGGAACGGCTTCGAGACCCAGCTCGCCGCCCTCGAGCACGGCGACCGGGCGTTCGCGTTCGCCTCCGGGCTCGCCGCCGAGGACGCCCTCCTGCGGGCCGTGCTGCGCCCCGGCGACCACATCGTGCTGGGCGGCGACGGCTACGGCGGCACCCACCGCCTCATCACCACCGTCCTCGAGCCGTGGGGCGTGTCCAACACCCCCGTGGACATCACCGACCCGACAGCGGTCGCCGCGGCCGTCCGTCCCGGCCGCACCGCGCTGCTGTGGGTGGAGACGCCGTCCAACCCGCTGCTCGGCATCGCGGACCTGGCCGCCTGGGCGCAGATCGCCCACGACGCCGGCGCGCTGCTGGTCGTGGACAACACGTTCGCCTCGCCCTACCTCCAGCGGCCCCTCGACCTCGGCGCGGACGTCGTGGTGCACTCCACCACCAAGTACATCGGCGGGCACTCGGACGTGCTCGGCGGCGCCGTGGTGGTGGCCGACCGCGAGTTCCGCGGCCGGGCGCTGGCCGAGGCCGTGGCCTACCAGCAGTTCGCCGCCGGCGCGGTCGCCGGCCCGCAGGACTCCTACCTCGCCGCCCGCGGCCTCAAGACGCTCGGCCTGCGCATGGACCGGCACGGCGCCAACGCCGCCGCGCTCGCGGGCTGGCTGCAGGGCCGCCCCGAGGTCGCCCAGGTCTTCTACCCCGGGCTGCCCGACCACCCGGGCCACGAGCTCGCCGCGCGGCAGATGGACGGCTTCGGCGGCATCGTCTCCATCCGGTTGGCCGGGGGAGAGGCCGCGGCCCGCGCCTTCGCCGAGGCCACCGAGCTGTTCGCGCTCTCGGTCAGCCTCGGCGGGGTCGAATCGCTGCTCTGCTACTCCTCCGAGATGACCCACGCCTCCGTGCGGGGCACGCCCCTGGCCGTCCCCACGGACCTGGTCCGGCTCTCCGTCGGCATCGAGGACGTGGCCGACCTGCAGGCGGACCTCGAGGCCGGCCTCGAATGTGCCGCACGCGTCGCCGCCGGCTGCGGGGCGCCGTCGTCGTCCGCGGTGCCCCGTCCCGCACCCGCCCACCACCGCACCACCCACGCCCGCACCCCGGAGAGGACCCGATGAGCCACGCCACCCTTGTCCCGAGCACCGTGCCCACCCGCGTGGACGACCTGACGTTCAGCATCCACACCACGCCGTTCGACGAGGACTACACGCCCGCCGCCAGCACGCGCGCCACCACGAACTTCGCGAACCTCGCCCGCGGTGCGGACCGGCGGGAGAACCTGCGCGCCGCCCTGGCCATGATCGACGGGCGCCTCAACGACCTCGCCCCCTGGGACAACCCGGAGCGGGACCGCTACACGGCACGGATCGAGATCGTCTCGATCGACGTGCACTTCACCGCCGACGACGGCGCGGATGTCGACTTCCCGCTCATGGAGATGCTCGACGTGCGGGTGGTCGAGCGTGCGACGGGCGCTGTGCTCGGCCGCAGTGTGGGGAACAACTTCTCCTCCTACGTCCGCGACCACGACTTCTCCGTGGTGCTGCCCGCGCACGCGGCGACGTCGCCGGGGACCGAGGAGCCCGACGGCTTCGGCGACCTGCACGGGCGGCTGTTCCGGCACCTGCTCGACTCGCAGGCGTACCGGGAGCGGTTCCCGCAGCCGCCCGTGATCTGCATCAGCGTGTCCACGAGCCGCACCTACCGGCGGCTGACGAACGAGCACCCGGTGCTCGGGGTCGAGTACCGCCAGGACGAGCCCTCCCGCACGGACCGCTACTTCGGCCGGATGGGCCTGGGGATCCGGTGCTTCCTGCCGCGCGGGGCCGTGGCGCCGCTGGCGTTCTACTCGCGGGGCGACCTGCTCAACGACCACGCGAACCTCTCCCTGGCCGGGCTGATCGCCACCATGGAGACCTTCCAGCGGATCTACCGGCCGGAGATCTACAACGCGAACGCCGGGGCCGGCGAGGTCTACCGGCCGCGCCTGGACCACGGCGACTTCTCGCAGACCCGGATCGCCTACGACCGCGAGGAGCGGGCCCGCCTCGGCCGGGAGCAGGGGGAGTACACGCAGGAGCACTTCGTGGGCCCGCACCGCGACCTGCTGGAGCGCTGGGCCGCCGCCCACGCCGCACGAGACACCGAGGAGACCCGATGACCACCCTGATCCCCACCGCCCTCGTCGGCAGCCTGCCGAAGCCCGGCTGGCTCGCCGAGGAGGAGACGCTCTGGTCGCCCTGGAAGCTCGAGGGGGAGCAGCTGCGCGAGGGCCAGCTCGACGCGCTCGCCCTCGCCGTGGCCGATCAGGAGCGTGCGGGCATCGACATCGTCTGCGACGGCGAGCAGACCCGCCAGCACTTCGTCACCACGTTCATCGAGCACCTCGGCGGTGTGGACTTCGACCGGCGGGAGACGGTGCGGATCCGCGACCGGTACGACGCGAGTGTGCCGACCGTCGTCGGGGAGGTGGGCCGGCCGGCGCCGGTGTTCGTGGACGACGCGAAGGCTCTGCGCGCCCGGACGGACCGGCCCATCAAGTGGACCCTGCCCGGGCCGATGACCATGATCGACACCCTCGCCGACCGCCACTACGGCAGCCGCGAGAAGCTCGCGTGGGAGTTCGCGCGCATCCTCAACGAGGAGGCGCGGGAGCTGGCGGCGGTGGGCGTCGACGTCGTGCAGTTCGACGAGCCCGCGTTCAACGTGTTCTTCGACGACGTCCGCGACTGGGGCGTGGCGACGCTCGAGCGTGCGGCCGAGGGCCTGACGTGTGAGACGGCCGTGCACATCTGTTACGGCTACGGGATCAAGGCGAACAACGACTGGAAGGCCACGCTCGGGGAGGAGTGGCGCCAGTACGAGACGTCGTTCCCGCTGCTGCGCGAGTCCACGATCGACACGATCGCCCTGGAGCGGCACCACTCCCGGGTGCCGGCGGAGCTCATCGGCCTGCTGCGCGGCAAGAAGGTGATGGTCGGCGCGATCGACGTGGCGAGCGACGAGATCGAGACGCCCGAGGAGGTCGCGGCGACCCTCCGGGAGACCCTCGAGTTCGTGGACGCGGACAAGCTGATCGCGAGCACCAACTGCGGCATGGCGCCGCTGGCTCGCTCCGTGGCGCGGGACAAGACCGCCGCGCTCGTGGCCGGCGCGCGGATCCTCCGGGAGGAGCTGGGCGGGGAGTGAGGGGGGCCTGATGGCCTTGCCTGGCCGGCGGGGCCCCGTCAGGATCGTCTGCATGGATCCTGATGCGAGCCCCCGTGTCCGGCTCACCGCTGACGATCCCCGGCCGGGCAGTCGTCCCGCGACGTCGACCGAGGGGCCCCACCGACAGCTTGATCAGCGATCATCGCCGGAGCTGTGGGGCCGTCTGGTCGCTGCGGTGTTCGCCCTCGACGGCGTCGAGGAGGGCCACAGCACCGTCTCGCCAGCAACGTCGCGCGCCCTCCACCTGACAGGCCGGCCGGAGGAGCGCACCCCGGAGGTCAACCTCTCACCAGGCCGGCGCTGGGAGCCGGTGCACCTGCATGGGGTGGACGACACGTCAGTGCACCTCGTCCTGGCGCCCGAGCGCGGCGTCCGTCTGGCCGAGCTCGGATGGCTCGAACCGCATGGCTACGCGGACTTCGGCACGGAGTGGATGCTCTACGGTCCGCGGGACGAGGCAGAGCTGGCCGTCGTCGTCGGGATCATCGAGGAGTCGCTCGCCTACGCGCGCGGTTGACGCAGCGCCCGGGGCGGGGGAGCGGAGGCGGGAGGAAACTGCGAATTTTTCGTTTTCGCGGGTAGTCTTGTTCCATGACTGCGACGGTGAATGACAAGCACACGGTGCTGCCGCCGACGGACCTCGAGGAGATGCTCGACGTCGGCAGGTTCCTCGACGGCCTGACGCAGCCGGCCGCCCTGGTCGGCCCTGATGGGCAGAAGGTCCCCCTGCCGCCAGAGGCTTTCAACGTCCTGCGGGACGTCGTCGAGGCGATGCGGGTGGGCAAGGCCATCACGGTGGCACCCGTCGACCAGCTGCTCACGACACAGGAGGCGGCGAACTTCCTCGGCATCAGTCGTCCCACGCTGGTGAGGCTGCTCGAGGAGGGCGCGTTGCCGTACGAGAGGACGACCGGTGGTCGGCACCGACGCATCCGGCTCCAAGACGTCGTGTCCTATCAGCAGCGGAAGCGCGGGGAGCGGCGTGCCTCGCTGAGCGACCTCGTAGGGGAGGCCTCGTCTGCGGGGCTCTACGACCAGAAGGCGGAGTCCTACCGCGAGGCGTTGCGTCAGGCTCGCGCCGACCTCCGGGGTGAGCGCGGGTAGTGGCGCGCTTCAGCGCGGTGCTCGACGCGTGCGTCCTCGTGCCCATCGCCCAAGCGGACACCTTGCTGCATCTGGCCGAGGCGGGCCTCTATCGGCCGGTATGGAGCGGGCGGATCCTCGACGAGACGGTGCGCGCACTGGAAGCGATGCATCCAGACATGCGTGCGTCGGGGGCGGCGCGTCACCGTGCCGGGGTCATGGACGCCGCCTTCGACGACGCGCGGGTCGAGGGGTGGGAGCAGCTCGTGCCCGGGATCGATCTTCCGGACCCCGATGATCGGCATGTGGTCGCCGCCGCGATCCAGGGACGTGCTGACCTGATCGTCACGGCGAATCTGAAGGACTTCCCGCGGGAGGTCGTTGAGTCCTTCGACATCGAGGTGCAGAGTCCGGATGAGTTTTTCATGAACCAGCTCGACCTGGACCCGGCTCGAGTGATGACGGCCCTCGCAGCCCAAGCGGGCGCGACACGGAATCCTCCGTTGACCGTCAGGGACGTCCTTGAGCGGCTGGTGCCGTGCGGTGCACCCCTGTTCGCGGAGGCCGCACGAGCCCAGCTCTGGCGGGTCGACGTTGAGCGACCTTGATTCAGCCCGACGCCAGAACCGGCGTCTGTCGGCTCACCCCCACACGCCGGAACCGGCGATGAGCCGGACCGCGAGCACCGCCATGACCACCGCGATCACCACGTCCACCACGCGCCACGCCTTCGGGTCGGCGAGCACCCGGGCCAGCAGGCGCGCGCCGTAGCCGAGCGCGGTGAACCACAGGACCGAGGCGGCGACGGCGCCGGCGGCGAAGACCCACCGCGCGTCGGGACCGTGCTGGTTGGCGAGGCTGCCCAGCAGGACCACGGTGTCCAGGTAGACGTGCGGGTTGAGCCAGGTCAGCGCGAGCGTGGTGGCGACGACCGAACCCGCGGTGCGCGGCGCCTGTTCGGCCACGAGCCCCTGCGGGCGCAGCGCGGCACGCAGGGAGGAGACCGCGAACCAGAGCAGGTACAGGGCGCCGCCCCAGCGCAGCACCTCGAGCAGCCACGGCACGGCCTGCACGAGCGCGCCCACCCCGGCGGTTCCGGCCAGGATCAGCACGGCGTCCGAGGCCATGCACACCAGCACGACGGCGCCCACATGCTCCCGGCGCACGCCCTGGCGGAGCACGAAGGCGTTCTGGGCGCCGATGGCGACGATGAGGGCGAGTCCGGTGAGCAGGCCGGTGCCGGCGAGGGTCCACATGGGTGAGGACGCTAGAGCCCGGCCGGGCCTGAGCCAAACGAAGAGAACTGCAGGTGCCTAAGCTCTGCTTCATGAACCTGGATCAGCTGCAGGCGCTGCGTGCGATCGCCGACGAGGGCTCGTTCGAAGCGGCCGCGTACGAGCTCGGCGTCAGCGCCTCCGCGGTCAGCCAGCGCATCCGCGCCCTGGAGCGGGAGGTGGGCCAGGTGCTGCTCCGGCGCGGCACACCCTGCGAGCCGACCGAGGCCGGCATCGGCCTGGTGCGCGTGGCCCGGCACATGCGGGTGCTCGAACAGGAGGCGTGGGCCGGGCTGGGCCGCACGGCGGCCGGGCGCAGCGTCACCTCCCTGGCCGTGCCCGCCGACGTGCTGGGCACGTGGTTCGGGCCCGTCCTGGCGGAGGCCGCCGACTGGGAGGACACGGTCCTCGACCTGCACGTCGAGGACCAGGACCACAGCGCCCGGCTGCTGCGCCGGGGCGAGGTGCTGGCCGCCGTCACCACGGAGCCGCAGCCGGTGCAGGGGTGCGCGGCGGAGCCGCTGGGGAGCATGCGCTACGTCCCACTCGCCTCGCCCGCCCTGCTCGCCCGGCATGCGGCGGACGACGTCGTCGACCTCGGCGCGATGCCCATGATGCGCTACAACGCGAAGGACGACCTGCAGCGCCTCGCGCTGAGCGGCGCCGGGCTGGACATCGCCCCGCCCACGCACCTGGCGCCGTCGTTCGACGGGTTCCACCGGTCCGTCCGGGCCGGCCTGGGGTGGGGGATGCTCGTGGACGCCCAGGCCGTCGAGGACGTGCGCGCCGGCCGGCTGGTCCGCGTGCCCGGGCTCGACGACGTCCTCGTGCCCCTGTACTGGCAGGCGGCCACACTGCCCGTGACGCGCCTGGTGCGGCTCACGCGGGCGGTGCGGGAGGCGGCCCAGCGGACGCTCGAACGGGGGTGAGGCGGCGCCGCGGGTCGCGGGCCGTCAGCGACGTCGCAGGGGTGCCGGCGCCTCCATGGACGCCTCGACCAGCACGGGCCGGAAGCCCAGCGCCTCGTTGACGTCGAGCATGTGCCGGTTCTCCTCGGCGTTCCACGTGATGATCGCGCGGGCCTCGGGCAGCGCGTCGCGCACGGCGATGAGGTTCGCCGCCTTCACGCGCATGCCGAGGCGGTGGCCGCGGTGCTCGGGCAGCACGATGGTGTCCCACTGGTCGATGAGACCGTCCGGGCGCGAGCGGGGCGCCACCAGCTCGCTCAGGGCGACGATCCGACCGGTGGCACGGTGCCGCGCCACCGCGCGGAAGAGCCGCCCGGTCGTGAGGATCTGCTCGTCCATGCGACGCACGCGGGCAGCGTCCCAGACCTGCTCCACCACGGTGCGTTCCCCGGAGGGCACGTCCGTGGCCATGCGGGCCTTGAGGACGGCGAGGTCGTCCTGCAGGGACGCGTCGGCCGCGCCCTCCCAGGCGTGGAGCTCGTAGTCCGGCGAGACGCGTTCGGCCTCGGCCAGGGCGACGGCGGGGTCGATCCCCGGATCGGCGAAGTCATACCGGCTCACCCGCTCGATCTGGGCGAGCGCGAAGCCGTAGGACTGGGCGAGACGCACACCCGGATGTTCGGCGGGCACCGCGCCGGCGCCGTTGGGCGGGGTGAGCGTCCGTTGCCCGGCCACCGGCCGCGGCGTCAGCGGCCAGGTCTCGAAACGGGTGAGGCCGGCGGTGTCCTGGACGAGCCGCTCGGCCAGTGCGCGGCCGTGGCCGCGTCCGCGGTGCCGCGGGTGGACGTAGACGTTGAGGGCGGCCGCGTCAGGGTCGTCGACGTGGTTGATCAGGACGCGGGCGTAGCCGACCGCATCGCCGTCGACGTACGCCAGGTAGCGGCGCTGCGTGTGGTCGGTCTCGGCGGCGGCCTGGATGAGCGCATCCGTGGGGGTCTCATCCCACTCGGTCGTGCCGATCAGCTCGTGGTTGTACTCGTCGCCGAGCTGGCAGTAGGCCCGCCAGCGGGGGTCGTCCGGCGAGGCGGGCAGGGGGAATTCGATGATGTCAGGCATGCGGTGACTGCTTTCTGCAGAAAGGGGTGGGCGCAGAGGCACCCGTCGAGCCGTGCTCGAGACGGGCGCGTGGGGAGGCCGGTGGTGGGTCGTCGGACCCCCGGGGTCACTGCTGCTGCATCATGGGGTGAACTGTGTCACGACGCGGATCGGTGGGCAAGGGCTTTTGCCGGAGAGATGCAGGCAGATTCCACCTGATGCGCGGGGAACTCTTCGCATGTCGGGCGGGATCCGGTCGGCGTGAAAACTGGGTGTCCAGGTGGGCGCCCCCGCGGGCCCCAGGGATCGCCCGAAACGTACGGGCGGCTGCCGCTCTAGCGGGTTGGTTGTGGCGAGCCGTGTGGCGGGCGGACAGGGCCGGAGGGGGCGCACACGGCGCATGGCGGGGCCCCTCGTCACAAACGACCGATTGTGCCGCCTGGGCGAGCTTGCCGGACGGGCGGGGCGATCCGTCGGCGCCCCGATTCTCTGATGGTTTAGCTCTGGGCGGGTTCGATCGCCCCGTTGACGAGCCGCACGACCTCGTGGGGGTCCTCGACCGTGACCATCACGCGCTCGTACTCCTCCTCCGGGCTCAGGGTGAAGACGACGACCTTCTCGTAGCCTGAGATGTTCCAGAACTGCTTGTTCCCGCCAGCGTGGAAGGTGCCGGAGAGCTTGTTCGGCAGACCCAGTCCGGGGCCACGCCACCCCTTGGGCTCGTTGCGCAGGTCTGGATCGTAGGTCGCGCCCAGGACGTGCTCCAGGGGGAACTGCAGCTTGCCAGTGAAGGACCACAGCTTGTCTAGGCCGGTGGGCTCAATGGTCAGGGTGCCATCCTTGATGGTGACCGTGTTGTTGCTCATGAGGTGCTCCTTTTCTGCGGGGTCGAGATGCCGGCTCGGGTGAACAGGCGCTCGGCGAGGACGGCGGGGGTGATGTGGAAGCGGGCGAGGACGGCGGCGACCTTCTGCTGTATGCGCTCATCGGACGGAGCAAGATCGGTCAGCGCCACCAGGCAGAGGTCCAGTCGGGTGGCGGGGTCGACTTCTGGCTCGCATACGTGGTCGAGGGCGCGCAGGAACAGGCCTTGCTTGCTGCCGAAGACGCCGTAGAGGCTGCTGCGGTTCACGCCCGTGGCCCGCACGAGGTCCTCGACGGAGGTGGCGTGGAACCCGCGGTTGCAGAAGACGTCTACCGCCGCGGCAATGGCGGTCGCTTCGTTGAACTCTCTGGGCCTGGGCATGGTTACAGAATGATCGTTCCAGAACGATCAGTCAAGACCGGAATGGCCTAGGGGGAGTTGGGTGCCAGCTGCGGGTCGGTTTCCAGCGGAGCGGGCCCCGCGTGGGAGCTGTCTGGCGAGGGTTGTGGCGAGGATTCAGTCCGCCCCACACGACCGTTTGCGCCCTTAGTCCGAACACGGAGAGTGGCTGGGCAGATGCGTCACGGGAGTTTTCGCCGAGGGGCCTCCCGGCGTGCGTCTGATGCGACACTGGCCGCATGAATATCGCTTGGACCAGACGGCCTAGGTGTTGTGGGTCATGAGGTTCTTGACATGGGTACCGGGCTGAGATGAGACGAGTGGGCCTCTCCCGCAGGATGGAAGTTCCGGGCGTGTCAACTTGTCTGTGTAAGCGGGGTGGTCACAGGTAGGGGTTGATCCGGTCGGGGTAGGCCGCGGCGAGCTGGGCGAGGGCCTGCTTCCAGTTCGTGACGGCCTGGCCTTCGACGAGCCGGCCCTGGGCTTTGCGCTGGCCGGCGGGTTTGCCCCGGTCCCGAGCGCGTTCGGCGGCGCGAGTTGAGTCCCGCATAGTGGTGTAGCGCCCGGTGGTCGGGCACGTCGTTCCAGACGTGGACGCGGCCACCGTGTGATCCTTCGAGTCAACCTC